>JBEHWO010000005.1:0-54509 GCA_040217695.1 Vulcanimicrobiota bacterium
TTGTATTTCAGGAATTTTTCCTGATTCCTACTCTGACTGCTCTGGAGAATGTAGAAATGCCTTATGTATTTTCTCCGGAAAAGGGTAACAGGACAAAAGCCCTGGCATTACTGGATCTTGTAGGACTTTCCCATAGAGTTAATCATTTACCTAAAGAGATGAGCGGAGGAGAGATGCAGAGAGTTGCCATAGCGAGAGCCCTTGCCTGTAATCCGAAAATACTCCTTGCAGACGAGCCGACAAGAAACCTGGATACAAAGAATGCAAGAGCCATATTTAAACTTTTCAGAGAACTCTGCAGGGAGAAAGGTTTAACCGTTGTAGTGGCAACTCATAATGTTGCTCTTGCCTGTGAAGCAGACAGGGTTATACAACTGAAAAACGGTCTTATAGATGAAAGGAGAGAGAAGGGTAATTCGCCTCAGATACATGGAGGGAGAGAGCCTGAAGACAGTCCTGAAAGCAACAGAGAAGACAGGATAATTACAGCTCATGAACTCAAAAAGAATTATCGAAGAGGCAGCGAAACTGTAAAAGCTCTTAACGGTGTTGATTTCAGCATATCTCCCGGAGAGATAGTATCTATTGTTGGCCCGTCAGGTTCTGGGAAAACTACGTTGATGAATCTGATAAGCTGTATGGATACTGCCACATCGGGGGAATTAAGAATAGGAGATACCGATGTAACTCCCCTGGGAGAAAACAGATTGATAAATATAAGAAGGGAGAGCATAGGGTTTGTATTTCAGGGTTTTCATCTTATACCGACCCTTACCGTAAGGGAAAATATGGAACTGCCTTTACTGTTTTCCAGAAAAAAGATTGACAGGGAGAAAATTATCAATCTTCTTGATATGGTAGGGATTAAGGATAAAGAGAACAAATATCCTTCTATGCTCAGCGGGGGAGAACAGCAGAGAGTTGCCATAGCAAGAGCTATGATAAATGACCCGAAGGTTTTACTTGCCGATGAACCTACCGGTAAGCTGGATATAAAGCTGAGAGATGAGATTATGAATATATTCAGGAAACTGGCAAAAGAAAAGAATGTGGCAGTATTTATAGCGACCCATGATCTGGAACTGGCAGCGCTGACAGACAGGGTGATACATTTACAGGATGGACAGGTAATACCTCGGAACCAGTCAACACTTTATTTAAGGAGTGAAAAGTGAGTAGAAAAGGACATTAATTACTTTTCACTTTTCACTCTGATTAAATTCTAATAATTTATGAGGTTTATAGTGTATTTCATAACTTATTAGAATTTAAGTTGTCGTGACGCGTAACGCGTGACGGGTTTAATCCCTGCGAATCACGCATCACGCCTTACGCATTACGAGCTCATTATTTATGGATAGTTATAAAACTAACTATAATAGGTTGCCTTTAGAAAAAATTAAATTATAATAGAATAATAAGGAGGGAGCTATTATGTTTAATGTCAGAGCCGGAAAACATATTTTGATGCATGTAATGTTGATATTTTTTATAAGTCTGATATGTTTTAAACCTGCTGCAGGAGAAAATATTATAAAAGAAGAGAAATCCCCTCCCGAAGGCACAGATACCATAGAAGAAAAAACTGATCAGGAAGACAATGCTTTAATATACGGAGAATTTTATTTTCTTCAGACTGTGAGCACGGGAGAGGATAATTTTAACACATTGGATTCTATCGGTTTCGAGGCATATAAGAAATTTGCCGGAGAAACAGGAGACTGGGGGGAAGGTGACATACAATTCCGTATGACCTATTCGCCATTGAAAAATATGATTGTTACGCCTATGCCTGCCAATTTCCCTGCCATAGGTCAGCCAATACTCCATAATGCCTTTATAAATCTTAAAGGTAATATGGGACGAAGCAATGTAAAAATAGGGCATTTTGATGTTCCTTTCGGAGTGGAACCTGATATAGATACACATCCCACCCTTCTGCAAACCCTCCATATGTATAATTTCGGTTATGTAAAAGACTGGGGCATATCTTTAAACGGACAGCTGGAAGATGTTGATTATGAAGCAGGGGTTTTTACAGGTACAGGTACTGATTTTGTCCTGGATCGCGGTGCATGGCTCGTGAGCGGAAGGATTACCAATCCGACGGAAAATGATTTCCGGTGGGGAGTATCTGCGGCAGGCGGCAGGACTTTGAGAGAAGACGGCATGATATACAACATGTGGAGAGCCGGCTTTGATACGGAGTATTTTTATTCCCAGTGGACCTTTAAAGGAGAAGTCTACGGAGGGCAGACAGAAGGCAATCCTTCTTACGGGGTGTGGGGGGAAGCAGATTATATGTTTCCCGGTCAGAAGCTGGAACTGGAATTACAGTTTCAGCGCAGTTCCATCAATACCGATATGGAGGACAGTGATACTACGGCACTGATTGCAGGACTTACATACAGATTGTCCGAATCCTGGGCTTTTCGAACCGCTTACAGCCATTATTTCAATCTGCCGGGAACAGGGTCTACGGATCAGGTGGGATTTCAACTTTATTTTTACGGCAAAAGTATTGAAGATTCGGATAATGAAGATAATAGTTCGGATAAGTAATATAGGGTGAAGGGTAAAAAGTGAAAGGAAAGAGATTTTATTCGATATTAATGCTCATGCATGACCGATTCGGTCACAATGAAGTATGATAATCTGTTCCTCCCGTCACGTGTCACGCGTTACGCGTCACGAGAGCATATAAGTTATGACATACACTATAATAAAACTATAGAGATTCGAGGGATTGTTGTGAAAAAAAACAAGAAAATTCTGGTTATAGACGATGATCAGAGTCTATGCAGGGTCATCTCATTCTATCTGTCAGAAGAAGGTTATGAAGTAAAATTATGTCATGAAGGAAACACCGGCATAGAAATATTTAAAAAATTTGAACCTGATCTGCTTATATGCGATATAAAACTTCCGGGAAAAGACGGGTTTTCTATACTTGAAATAGTTATGAAAGAGAGGCCTGACTGTCCCGTAATCATGATAACCGCCCACGGCACGGTTGAAGATGCGGTTAAAGCCATGAAAAACGGTGCCTGTGACTATATATTAAAACCTTTCAACAAAGACGATCTGAAAATAACAGTAGATAAAGCAATCAGAATGTCCGAACTCGTTTCGGAGAATACATATCTCAGAAAAGAACTGGAAGAAAAGTATAGTTTTGAAAATATAGCGGGAAAAAGTCCTGAAATGTTAAAAATTTTCCGTATGATTTCACAGGTCTGTTCTACAGACTCAAATATTCTTATCCTGGGTGAAAGTGGTACAGGAAAAGAACTTGTGGCAAGGGCCATACATTATAACAGCCCCAGGAAAAAACATCCCTTTATAGCAATAAATGCATCGGCCATACCGGATAATCTTATAGAAAGTGAACTTTTCGGCCATAAAAAAGGAGCTTTTACGGGAGCAGCATGTGATAAAAAAGGTAAATTCCAGCTTGCCCATGAAGGAACAATTTTCCTGGATGAAATAGGTGATATGAAACAGGAACTTCAGGTTAAACTTTTAAGAGTAATACAGGAAAAGGAAATAGATATAGTGGGGGGCACCATGCCTGTAAAAATAGATGTAAGATTGATTGCGGCAACAAATAAAAATCTCGAAGAAGAAGTAAAAGAAGGGAAATTCAGAGAGGATCTCTTTTATCGGCTCAATGTAATTGCAATAGAACTTCCCCCTTTAAGGGCAAGGAAAAGCGATTTGCCTTTCCTTGTACAGTTCCTTATAAAAAAATATGCTCCTCATGGCAAAATTACAGGGGTAACAAAAGAAGTTATGGAGATATTCGAAAAATATTACTGGCCGGGAAATGTGAGGGAGCTTGAAAATGTTATAGAAAGAGGTATAGTGTTATCCGAAGGCAGTTTAATAGATAAAGACTGTCTTCCGGGCAAAATGCTTGATTCTCTTGAAAAAATAAAAAAGATACATATAGACTGGCCTGAAGAAGGAATATCTCTTGAGGAACTGGAGAAAGATCTTATAAAACAGGCCCTTCTCAGGGCAAATAACAATCAGACAAGGGCGGCAGAACTTCTTTCCATAACCAGAAGTGCCCTGATTTACAGAATGGAAAAACACGGGTTGAAATAATGTTAAGAAATAGAAAGAAAGATATCATTATTATAATATGTTCATGGCTTATTATCACAGGTCTTCATTTTTTTACCCCTGTCCATCATATGCTTTTTCCTGTCCATGAAATTTATCGCCAGCTTTATTACATACCTGTTATATACGGAGCTTTTACTTTCGGAATTAAAGGCGGTCTTATTACATCTCTGTCGGTTGGCATAATATATTTCATACATATTACATGTCAGTGGAAGCTGGCAGAGGGAGAGTATATCAATCAATTCCTCGAAATAATATTGTTTATAATCATAGGCTTTATTACAGGAATACTGGTGGAAAATTTAAAAAAGGAACAGAACCTCTATAAAGAAACGTCTGAGAAATTAAAAATCAGTATTGAAGAATTGAAAAATTACCAGGAACAGCTTATATTTTCCGAAAGGATGAGGAGTCTCGGCGAACTTGCCGCAGGTCTTGCCCATGAAATAAAAAATCCTCTCAGTTCCATAAAAAGCTCTGTTGAAGTAGTCGGAACTGCTGTTAATAAAGACTCCCCGCAGGGAGAATTCCTGGACATACTATCGAATGAAGCGGAAAGATTAAATAAAATAGTGACTTCATTTCTGTCTTTTGCAAAACCGGCAAAGCCGGAACTTCTTCCATGTAAAGTAGAAGAAATTCTTGAACCTGTAATAAAACTTATAGAGCCACAGCTTAAACAGAACAGAGTTTCTGTTTTGAAAGAAATAGAAGAAAATCTGCCGGAAATTTATGGTGATGCCCAGCAGTTACAGCAGGTTTTTCTGAATTTATCCTTGAATGCAATCCAGGCTATGCCTGAAGGAGGAAATCTCTCTGTTAAGATTAAGAGTTTTGAAAAATATATAAAAATTGATTTTCAGGATACAGGTACCGGCATATCGGAAGAAAATATTGAAAAACTTTTTATACCTTTTTTCAGCACAAAGAAAGATGGTCATGGCCTCGGACTTGCCATATCATACAGAATAATTGAAAACCACAGAGGAGAAATTGCCGTAAAAAGCGAATTGAACAGGGGGAGCTGTTTTTCTATTACGTTGCCGGCAGAAAAGAGGATAATATGAAAAAATATTTTATCTTATTTTTATTTTTACGTTTATGTTTCTCGATTGCCGGTTTCGGAGGATATTTTACGTCTAAGTCTGTGGCTACCTGGTATGTAGCATTGAAAAAACCTTCATGGAATCCTCCTTCATGGCTATTCGGGCCTGTATGGACTCTTCTTTATATATTCATAGCTCTGTCAGGATGGCTTGTATGGATGGAGGGAGTCAGTAAACCGGTAAAGGCTGTTTTGATTGTTTATTTTATTCAGATTTTTTTAAATGGCATATGGAGTCCTGTTTTTTTCGGTCTCCATAATCCGTTCCTTGCTTTTATCATTATATGTTTTCTATGGGTTTCCATCGGTATTTATATTTATCTTACATGGAAAGTGTCTGTACCTGCATCTATTTTATTTATCCCTTAGGGACTGTAAGAAAATAACCCTGGCAAATTGTTAGAACGTTTATCATCCTCGCGTCACGCGTTACGCGTTACGCGTCACGATATAGACGTAAATATGATTGGGTTATTTCTTGACAACCCCTTACTGGGCGTGGGTAACATTTGCCTCTATATTAAATTTTACCATATGGCATTTAAACATCTGACCTGTAAGTTTTGACGCCACCAGATTTATATAGAATTTGACCGGAATGTAAAGTATTATTGTAATTATCTGCCCTATTACAGGTATCATATTGAGTAATAATGAAATTACAGTCCATAGAATATTCAGAAAAAGCGGAATAAGTATTACAGGAATGTACGGGCGGAAATACTTTAATATGTTCCATATGACTGCTGTTGTATTGATGGCGGCCAAAAAGCTTCCTCTTACTGCATAAATACCTGTTGCCATAGGAATAATGATAGCTGAAAGTACCGTGAAAAAGAGAGATATAATCATAACAATAAAGGCAATAAATAAGTAAGTATTACCTGTAATGGTTTCCAGGAAAAGTTCCGGTTTGATACTCCTCAATTTAAAAAACAGAAAAACTGCCGTAATGTTCAGAAAAATTAATGGTATTGCTATGTAAAATAAAATAATAAGAGAAGTGAAAAAACCATCCTTTATAAGAGCCCGCCGGTTATCCCATTCGGGAAGACCATCTTTATCTTCTGTGCTGTTTTCTCTTATCGTTCTTAACTGATATCCCAGTAATAAAAAAATGCCTGCGAAAGGTATAAAAAAAAGATAAGAATAGAGATGTTTTATAAACCATTTACTGTCATGAAACGGATAAGTTATTGAATTCATAACCAGTCATCCCTTTATTCCGGAAACTCAAGGGTAAGTCTTTCTTTTACTTTACCTTCTCCCAGATCCTGCAAGAATCTCCCGGCAGTTCTTTCCATATCTATTTCTCCTCCTTTTATAAAGAAGGAGTAATCCGAGCCTTTTTTCTCAAGAAAACTGTAAAGATCTGTTGCTCCGTACCACAGGGAATCGTTATGGAAAGTACTGTAAAATTTTTCCAGAACATTAAGAGGTTCGAGTTTTTCTCTGTTCAGAGAGCCTGTAACGGCAAGTTTCCAGTAAGAATCTTCTTTTCTGGAAAATGGCAATATGCCGGGGGTGTCCAGTAATTCCAGGCCTTCGGAAATATTAATCCATTGTTCTCCTCTTGTAAGGCCTGCTTTTTTCCCGACTTTAACCTGCCCTTTTTTACTGACGGCATTTATAAAAGCTGATTTTCCGGCATTGGGGATACCGACTACCATAACTCTTACTTTTGCATCTTTTCTGCCTTTAGCTGCAAGGTTTATTTGTTTCTCTTCCAGTATTGTCTGAAGATATGACATGACAGGTTTTATGCCGGTTTTTGCTCTGGAATTTACGGCAAAAGTCTTCCGTCCTCTGTTATTGAAATGATTTATCCATTTTTCCGTGTACAGAGGTTCTGCCAGGTCTTCTTTATTTAATAGAAGAAGTAATTTTTTATTCTGACATAATGTCTCCAGACCTTCATTCCCTGTGCTTACAGGTGCCCTGCTGTCTCTTATTTCTATTACCACATCAACACCTTTGATCAATTCTTTCAGCCTGTGATAGGCTTTCATCATATGTCCGGGAAACCATGATTCCTGCATATATATTACCTTCTTTCCTGGATGAACGAACTGGCAGTTAGTAAACAGTAAGGTGTTAAGTGGTGAGAGGTGAGAGGTGAGAGGTGAGCAGTGAGTAGTATTCTATTCACTACTCACTGCTCACTATTCACTATTTCAAAATTCCCATTCTTCCTGGAGGCCAGAATATAACAAACGCTTTTCCTACAATATTCTTCTTCGGAAGAAAGCCCCATGCATGACTGTCTTCGCTGTTATTTCTGTTATCTCCCATTACAAACAGATTTCCTTCAGGTATCTTTTGAGGCCCCCACTGATAATCCGGTTTCTGGTCTGCCGGTATATATGGTTCCTCAATAGGATTACCGTTTATGAATACTTTTCCGTCTCTTACTTCGAGAACTTCATTCTCAAGACCTATTACTCTCTTTATATAATCAGGTGCATTTTTTCTGTTCGGCGGCTTGAATACTATTATATCCTTTCTCTGCGGCTCAGTGAAACGATATATGAATTCATTCACCAGTATGTAATCATAGGGCAGCAGGGTTGGCTTCATAGAGCTTGAAGGTATATAGAACGTTCTTACTATATAGCTTATAAGAAATAATGCTGTAAGTCCTGCTATAATAATAGCGTCCAGATATTCATTTACTACATTCTTCCAGTCAGCAGAAAAAGTCACGTATTTAGTTACGATTCTGGCAACTATCAATACAGCTATTAAAATTTCAAGATCTATTACCCGCAAAATAATACCTCAACCTTTCATTAATAACAGCCGGGCCGGCTATCATCTGAACACTACCATGACCGTGTGGCCACAACGAAGTATGAGAATGTACTCTCCGCGTCACGCGTTACGATCCTCAAAAGTGAACTGCCTGAAGACATACCTGCTTTTTATTTATCAGAATTTTACAGATCTTATCATAGAAAATCTTAAAGACCATTTATACCTGAACTGCATGTTTTTCTTTAACTTTCGTTGCAGCTTTACCAACTTTTCCTCTTAAATAATAGAGTTTGGCTCTTCTCACATCACCTTTTCGTTTCACTTCTATTTTGTCAATTCTCGGAGAGTTAAGCAGGAAAGTTCTTTCCACACCTACTCCATGAGAGATTCTTCTTGCTGTAAACGTCTTGTTTATACCGCTTCCTCTCATGCTTATGACAA
Organism: Vulcanimicrobiota bacterium; assembly: GCA_040217695.1. Taxonomy (GTDB): domain Bacteria; phylum Vulcanimicrobiota; class SpSt-956; order SpSt-956; family JAKJGF01; genus CALARM01. Next base: position 8,432 of record JBEHWO010000005.1, read on the forward strand.
TACCTTCAAAAACCTGTATTCTTTCTCTGTCACCTTCCACAACCTTCACATGAATACGAAGAGTATCACCGGGGACGAAATCCGGCATACTTTCTTTTTTAATATAATCCTGTTCAATTAATTTTATAACGCTCATGTTAATTCCCCCTGAATAATAGAATTTTCCTGTGAGAGTATATATGTATTATTACATATTTTCTCTTCTATTTCTTCAGTTTAACACCTGCCTTTCATTTATTTCTACAATAATCTTTTTATCTTCATCTGTTAATTCCAGATTATTTAAAAGTTCCGGTCTGCATATCAGAGTTTTTTCGATTGCTTTAGTTCTTCTCCATTTTCTTACAGCTTCATGATGACCCGATATAAGAACCTGGGGCACTTCATAACCTTTGAAATTTCTTGGTCTTGTATATTGAGGAAAAGAAAGGATAGAAGAGTAAAAAGAATCTGTCTGTACAGACTCATCGGGAAGTACACCCGGTATGAGTCTTACTATGGTTTCAATAATGACCATAGCAGGTAACTCTCCTCCTGATAAGACGTAATCTCCTATGGAAATTTCATCATCTACCAGATATTCTATTACTCTTTCATCTACTCCCTCGTAGTGGCCACAGATTAAAACAATCTGTTCCAGCCGTGATAATTCCATTGCCATATTATGGTTAAATACTTTTCCCATAGGTGACATCAGAATGATCTTATGTTTTTCCTTTTTGAAATTACTGCGAATAGATTCAACAGAACTCCATATAGGATCAGGCTTCAGCACCATACCTCTGCCGCCGCCGAAAGGATAATCATCTACTGTTTTATGCCTGTCTTTCGAGAAATCTCTCAGGTTATGAACTCTGAGTTTAAAGAGCTCTTTTTCTCTGGCACGGCCCATTATACTGCAGTTGAAAACCGGATCAAACATGTGGGGAAAGAGGGTTATAACATCAAACTCCATCGCTGTTCAGAATAATCCCCCTTTAGAATTTACCACTATTCTACCTGCTTTTGGATTTATTTCGGAAACATATTCCTTTACGGCAGGAATTAATATTTCTTTTTCTCCGTTGCTTACTACATACAGATCCTGGGCAGATTGTGTATATACATCCTTCAGAGTACCGAGTAATTCACCTTCCTGCGAGAAGACACTTAAACCAATCAGGTCGAATATATAATAAGACCCTTCAGGAAGAGGATATAACTCTTCCTTTTTTACACATATAAAAAATCCCTTGAGATTCTGAGCTTCCTCTATAGAGCTGGAAATATCCAGTTTTAATATTACAAAATCTTTATAATATCTTACTCCAAGAATTCTGGCTTTACTATCTTCTCTTTCACCTGACATGGAAAGTATAATCGTTGAGAGAATATTAAATCTTTCAGGAAAATCGGTTAAAATTTTAACTTTTACTTCTCCGTTTTTCCCGAAAGAATTAATTATCCGACCAATAGTAATAATTAATTCTTTATCTTCTTTTAAACACAAAGGTTCTCCAACTCAACTTTCTCTTATATCGATAACCACCCAGTCTTTAATCACTACAACTGTTTTATTCAATTTGTTATATAAATTATCCCCTACTCCTACTTCAATAAAACTGTCGAAAGTCTGGAATGGAACTTCTGTACCGTTTTTTATATTCTCCAGTTCCATAATCTTTTTATCCAGCTGAGCCTGAGTGGTTTTTAATCTCTGCTTTTCCTCATTCATCTGCTGAGTTAGAGATGAAGCCTGCTGAGGATTCTGGAGTGAAACGGAAGCAATATATTTTACTGATTCTGTTTCTATTTGCCTCAAATCTTCTTCTATTCTCTTTAGAGTATTCTCCGCTTCTTTAATCATTTGTTCTCTAAAATCTTCTGTCATGACTGCCATAACAGAAACAGGTCTACGGAGTATAATCTTCTGCAAAGCGTTCTCACCTCTGATTACTGGATTATTTCCACCATTACTTTCTTGCCTTCTTTAACTGCAGCAGCTTTAACTATAGTTCTTAATGCTTGAGCAATGCGTCCCTGCTTGCCTATAACTTTTCCCATATCATCTGGAGCAACCTTAACTTCTAAAATGATCGATCTTTCACCTTCAACCTGACTTACTTCTACAGCTTCTGGATGATCAACCAGTGATTTAGCCAGCATTTCCAACAACTGCTTCAATTGGTTACACCTCCTTCTTCTCTTTACCCATTTCCTGGAACTTGTCCCATATGCCTTTTTGTCTTAAAAGACTTCTTACTGTTTCAGTAGGCTGGGCACCACAGGAAAGCCAGTAAAGTGCTTTCTCTTCTTTGATTGTTATAGCAGAGTTTTTGGGATCGTAATGACCGACAGTTTCTATAAATCTTCCGTCTCTCGGGCAACGTGCTTCTGCTACTACAACGCGATACTGGGGCTGTTTCTTTTTTCCAATTCTTCTTAAGCGCATCCTAACAGACATGTTTGTTATGGTTGTTACACATTTTATTTTTTCAAGAACAAAATACTCAGGAGATAATTCTCCTTATACAACCAGATATATTCACCTCACTTTAATGTATTTTGAATGATATATTATATCACAAATTATATTCGTAAGCAATCATTATGATTGTGTTTTTTTATGACAGGTAGATCCATTTGTACTGGAAATTGTAATTGATTTTATAAATCTATTACTTAGTGAATAGTGAATGGTGAATAGTGAATAGCAAGTAAAATCCAATTTTTTTCACTTTTCACTTTTCACTTTTCACTCTCAATATTCTCTAATAAATTTCTTTCTTTTAGTATATGTAAAAATATCTGTCGTTTTTAAACACTATCAATTGAAAAGTTTAAATTTTCCTTTCCCTTTTTTCTTTACTACCTTTTCTATATCAGATACATGTTTCAGCATCTTTCTGACTTCTTTAAACTGTTTTAACAGTTGATTTACCTCTGCTACGGAATTTCCGCTTCCAGTGGCAATTCTTTTTTTTCTGCTCGATCTTATTATTTCCGGATCTTTTCTTTCTTCAGGTGTCATAGAATAAATTATGGCTTCAAGCCTTTTAAATCTCTTTTCATCTACTTTTATATCAGATGCACCTGCAATATTGGACAGTCCCGGTATCATACCTACAAGTTGATCCAGGGGACCCATGTTTTTTACCTGTTGAAGATGTTGTAGAAAATCTTCCAGATTAAATGTTTGAGATCTTATTTTTTCTTCCAGTTCTTCTACTTTTTCCGCATCGAAGGTTGCTTCTGCTTTCTCGATAAGGCTCAGAACATCGCCCATACCAAGTATTCTGGAAGCCATTCTGTCAGGGAAAAAAGGTTCCAGTGCATCAGTTTTTTCTCCTATACCGACAAATTTTATTGGCTTACCTGTAACTGATTTTACAGAAAGTGCTGCTCCTCCGCGGGCATCTCCATCCATTTTTGTAAGAATAACGCCATCTATGCCTATCTGTTCTTCAAAGGTTTTTGCTACATTTACCGATTCCTGACCTATCATAGAATCTACTACCAGAAGTATTTCATGGGGGCCAACTCTGGTTTTTATATTTTTAAGCTCATTCATGAGTTCTTCATCTATATGAAGTCTTCCGGCTGTATCAATTATTATGACATCACAGCCCAGGGAAGCCCCTTTTTTTATTGCTGCCGCACATACATTGACAGGGTCCTGTTTATCTCCCATACTGAATACGGGAATTTTTAACTGTTCTCCCAGTACTTCGAGTTGATGTATTGCAGCAGGACGATAAATATCTGCTGCTACCATAAGAGGATTTTTTCCCTGTTTTTTCAGGTGAATGGCCAGTTTGGCTACAGATGTGGTTTTACCTGAACCCTGAAGCCCTATGAGCATCAGTATTGTGGGAGGAGAAGGTGCAAAACCTAATTTGCTGTTAGTACTGCCCATAGTTTCAGTGAGTTGATCTTTAACTATTTTTATTACAAGCTGGGCAGGTGTAAGACTGTTCCATATTTCCTGTCCTACAGCTTTTTCCTTTACCTGTTTTGTAAAATCCTTCACGACAGGAAGGCTTACATCTGCCTCCAGCAGAGCAAGGCGAACCTCTCTTAATACACTGTCTACATCTTTTTCATTCAGTTTACCTTTACGCTTTAAATTTTTAAATATTGCCTGGAGTTTTTCCCCTAAAGATTCAAACATAATAATTTTTCCTTTATCAGTGAGTAGTGAGTAGTGAGTAGTGAGTAGTGAGTGAAAATTCTATCAGATACTCATTATTTATAGATTTTCTTTATGTAATCCCTGTCTTTTAATTACGAAAAATACGCCAATAAATGGCTAAAAATTAATTATAATAAAATAGGTAAGGTATGTCAATAGATTTTAATTAAAACAACGCATCTGCAAAAACCTGAGGGGCAAAATCCTGAAGATCTTCCATGCCTTCTCCCACGCCTACCAGTTTTACCGGCACACCAAGTTCGTTCTCTATGGCAACTATCATGCCGCCTTTTGCCGTGCCGTCAAGCTTTGTAAGTACTATACCCGTAAGGGGCACTGCTTCGTTGAAAATTTTTGCCTGGGAAAGGGAATTCTGTCCTGTTGTGGCATCCAGAACCAGAAGTGTTTCATGAGGAGCGTCCGGTATTTCTCTCGATATAATTTTTCCTATCTTTTTCAATTCATTCATAAGATTATATTTTGTCTGAAGTCTTCCTGCAGTATCTATGATCAGGTAATCGGCTCCTCTGGCTTTTGCTGCCTGTATGGCATCAAAACATACTGATGCAGGATCGGAACCCTGTTTGTTTTTGATGATTTCCACACCGACTCTTGTAGCCCATACATCCAACTGCTCTATTGCTGCCGCTCTGAATGTATCGCCTGCAGCTATGATTACTTTATTTCCCTGGCTTTTAAGTCTGTGAGACAGTTTCCCTATTGTTGTAGTTTTACCTGAACCGTTTACGCCTATCATGATATAAACAGTAGGTTTGTTTTCTGCAGTAAAAAGCCCTAATTCTCTGTTTGCAAAGCAGTTTTTTATGATTTCTTTAAGGTGATCTATTAACTGCTCCGGTTCCTGTATTTTTAATTCTTTTGCTTTTTTTCGTAACTCCTCAATTATTTTTGTAGAAGTCTGTGCCCCCATATCGGCACATATAAGTACTTCTTCAAGGTCTTCCCACAATTCTTCATCTATTTTAGTTCTCCCGGAAAATAGACTTTTTACCCTTGCAGTCAGATTGTCTCTGGTTTTCAAAAGGCCGTCTTTGATTTTTGTAAGCCAGTTATCGCTTTTAAATAATTTAAACATTTTTCCTCCTTAATATAATCGTGACGCGTCACGCGTAATAATTCATACAATAATGATATTCACCAGGTATAGCCTGTGCTGAATTCACCATCTGTAGTCTTGCATAAATATTTATCCTCCCGTCACGCGTCACGAGGTTCATATAAAAACTTCTTCTTTATCTTTCATAATTTCATCCAGAACAGGGTCTCCCAGTTTTATAGATATTATATCGGACACGCCCGGTTCTTCCATAGTAACACCATATAACACATCTGCTTTTTCCATGGTTATTTTATTATGTGATATGATGATGAACTGTGACATATTTGAGAAATCTTTGATACAGTCGGACAGAAGCGCAGTGTTTGTATCGTCAAGTGCTGCGTCTACTTCATCAAATACACAGAATGGTGTCGGTTTAACTTTAAATATGGATAGAAGCAGCATAACTGCCGCCATAGTTTTTTCTCCTCCCGAAAGGAGTGATATGCTCTGAAGTCTTTTTCCCGGAGGATGAACGCCTATCTCTATGCCGCTCTTTAAGATATTCTCTTCGTCTGTGAGTGTTAAATGTGCCTGCCCTCCCGGGAACAGAGAAGAGTATATGGCAGAAAATTCTGCCGACACAAGAGAGAAGGTTTCTTTGAATTTTTTTCTGGATGTTTTTTCAAGATCTTCAATTACTTTGTTCAGGGAAAATATGGCTTCTTCCATATCTGCTTTCTGTTCTATAAGGAATCTGTAACGTTTATCCAGTTCGTCATATTCTATTTCTGCATTATAATTTATAAATCCCATATTCGCCATTCTGTTCCTGAGAGTTTCCATTTCCTGCGATATTTTTTCAGGTTCGATAAATTCAGGCCTGCTGTATGACGGAGGAAGTTTTGCTTCTACCATTTCTTTTTCTGCATTCACCCTGGCTTTTATTATATGCATTTCCTGTTTTACTTCTTCTTTTTTTATCAGGTCTTCTCTGAGATTTTGCATGTGTTGAAGTGCAAAGTTGATATCTTTTTCTTTTATCACTTCTTCTTTTTTCCTGTTTCTTAAATACTCTGCCGTTTCTTCGTAGATTTTACCGAGTTCCCGGAGTTTTATATTATCCGCTCCTTCTTCTTTATCCATTTTTGACAAATTTTCCTGCAGATGTTCCCTTTCTTTCGAACATGAAGCATAATTATTTTCCAGAAGTTTTTTCTGTTCTGCCCGGGATTTAATAAAAGATTCAAGATTGCTGCATGCTTCTATATGTCTTGCATGTTCCATCTTTGACTGGTTTAACTGTTCCAGCACTTTACCTTCTGTAGCTTCCTGTTGCGAAAGGTTTCTTTCCAGTTCTTTTCTTTCAATTTCCAGAATTTTTTCTCTATCCCTTAAAGTTACTATTTCCATCTGAATATTTCCCACAGACAGGTTTACTTTATTCTGCTTTTGAGAATTTATTTCCACATTATGTTCATGGTCTTTCAATCTCTCATGAAGTTGTTTTTCTTCAAGTATTATACGGTCTTTTTTCCTCAGCAGATCAGAGAGGGATGTATCAAGAGATGAAAGTTTTTCCATATATGCTTTCAGATTTTTTTCTATGGCACCGTTTTCTTTCTGAAGAGAAATTTCTTTATTTTGAAGCGTTTCTTTTTTACTTTTTATTTCAGCGAGTTGACGGGAAAGTTCTTCTATTTCTCTTGTTCTGGACAGGATGCTCATCTTTTTATTTTCTGTACTTCCTCCTGTTATGGCTCCTGCAGGTCTTATTATGTCGCCGTCCAGTGTTACAAGAGTGGCGGAAAGATTGTATGATTTTAATAATTCAACACCTGACGGGAGATCTTTTACTATATAAAAATGGGACAGGAGATAATTTATAACTTTCTCATATTTCTCGTCATAGTCTACCAGTTTACTGGCCTGTCCTATGACGGAAGGTTTTTTATCCCATCCTCCTTCCCGTGAAAAATCATAATAAGATGATTTTATAATATTAAGAGGAAGAAAAGTGGCTCTTCCTTTTCCTGTTGCCCTGAGGAATTCTACAGATAATCTGGCATCTCTGTCCGTTTCCGTAACAATATCCTGTATATGCCCTCCCAGTGCAACTTCTATGGCTTTTTCGTATATCTGAGGAACCTGTATGAGAGAGCCCACTACACCTGTAATACCTGATAATTCCCTGTTTTTCTTTTTTGCAGTCATAATTGCTTTTACACCCGGAAAATAACCTTCAAAACTTTTTTCCAGTTCTTTCAGGAAATTAAGGCGCACTTCTTTTTCTGAAAAATTTTTGAATAAATTAACCAATTCTATTCTGAGTTTTTCAAGAGAAATGTTCACATGTTGCTTTTTTTCTTTCAGACAGGTAATCTCTTTTTTTATTTCATCTTTATCAAGGGACAGTTTTTCAAGAGTTTTTATTGTATCATCTCTGACCAGGACAAGCTCTTTTATCTTTTCTGTTGTTTCCCGTCTTCCTTCCTGCAGTCTGAACATCTCTCTTTTGAGTTCTTCATGAGTGGAAGACAGGTTATCCATTTCTTTTGATTTTTCTGTTATTTTCTGGGCACATGTGAGTACTTCTTCTTTGGATTTATTGTATTTTTCTCTGAGTTCGCTCAAATATTCCAGATCGTTTTTATGTTCTTTTTCTTTACTGTTAATTTCCAGAGTCAGATATTCCACTTTTTTCTTTAACTCATCGAGTCTTAATATGTCTTTCTCTCTGTCTTCTATGAGTTTTTTCTTCTGTTCTTCCAGGGATTCCATTAACTGTAATGTACTGGCAAGCCTTTCTTTTAGTTCCTTTCTTCTGGTTATATAGGAATGAGTTCTTCCCTTTACCTGTTCTAATTCTACAGTCAGACTGTTTATCTGATATTCATATTTATGTTTGTCTCTGGAGAGTTCTTTCATTTCTTCCGAGAGATTTTTATGGTTTATTTCCAGATTTTTTAGATTTTCTTTAATACTGTCTACCTGTTCCGTGGCATATTTTAAATGGCCAAGGGCTTCTTCATCTTTCTGAGACAGAGAAAAATATTCCTGAAGCAGCAGTTCTCTCTGAATGGCTTCCACCCGTTCTTTATAACGGTTAAATCTGCCGAGTTTATTTACTTCCTGCTTGAGAGGTGCTATTCTGTCTTCAACTTCTTTTATAATATCAGAGAGTCTGAGCAAATTATTACCTGTTAATTCGAGTTTTTTCATGGCTTCCTGTTTTCTGTGCTGGTATTTATTAATACCTGCAGTTTCTTCAAAAAGAGCTCTTCTCTCAGACGGATCAGAACTTATGATTTTTTCTATCTGTCCCTGTCCGATCATAGATATTCCGCCCTTACCAAGACCTGTATCAAGAAATATATCCTGTATATCTTTCAGACGGCATGGAGTGCGATTTATGAGAAATTCACTTTTATTATCTCTGTAAATTCTTCTTGTTATTTCAATCTCTGAATATTTCAGTGGAAAACGTTCCGATTTGTTTTCCAGCAGCATAACTACTTCGGATATATTAAGGGGTTTACGAAATTCACTGCCTGCAAATATGACTTCTGTAAGTTTATCGCTTCTGAGAGGTTTCATGCCCTGTTCACCTAAAATCCATCTCAGGGCATCTGAAATATTACTTTTTCCGCTTCCATTGGGGCCTACAATACAGGTTATACCGTTATTGAATTCTATTTCCGTTTTTTTTGCAAAGGTCTTAAATCCATAAAGAGAAAGCCTTTTTAACAAAATACACTCACTCCATCAATCTCTTAAATTAAGAGCGCTTCACAAAGGGGATATTCAGTTGTCAGTGACCGGTTATCAGTGACCGGGTTATTATATGTACAACGTAATGTTTATTTTTTCACTTTTCACTTTTCACGACTCACGACTCATCAGACGATCGTTCGTCAAATATAATTCCGGCATTCCTGGATGCCAGACCTGTTACGGGTTTTTTGTGACTGTCTGCCTGTTTTAATTTTGCTCTTACACGTAACACGGCAAAAGATACGAATGAGATTACTATAAGCAGAGTTATTATAACTGTTATATAGATAATCTTCTTCTGAGCATCAAGCCCGGCCTGTTCTTCTCCCTGAACATGAGAGGGAAGAGGAGATGGCGTGGTACTCTGACTCATAACAGCAGAAGATAATATGAAAAATAATATAAAACAGAGTAAGAATAAACCCGGATTTTTCATATATTACTTTTCGGCGTCCTCATAGATTTTAATACTTTCAATAGTATTAATTATAAAATAATGACGAAATTTTCTTCCCCGATAAACTCCCTGAAGAATTAACAGTTCATCTGTAAGTTCTACTATTTCGCCATTACCTCCTCCCGAACCGCCACGTGTATATACCCAGATTTCCTGACCGGGTTTTAGCGAATTTTTTAATAATTCAAAGGTTTCTTTTGACAGCATAATATTCTCCTTCCTCTATTTAAACAGAACATTTACTCATAAGATAGGTTTCTATTATTATCAATAAAGATATCAACATAGCCAATATTTTCCAGAATAAAGACAATCTCCTCTGACTCAGTACCGCTACTGTTACAGCTCCCATAGCCATTATAATTAACCGGACCTGTTTGAAAGTAAGACACAGAAATTCTGTTAATATATCAGGATATATATATTGCATGGCAAATAAACCCACTAAAAGAATAACCAGAAAACACTCGAGTAAACCTGCCATTAAACAAAACAATTTTTTCACGACTAACGATCAGGAATGGCAATCTATCGTCGCGTCACACGTGACGATCCTTCATCCGCCCCTCTTTATAAATAGCTCTTCTGAATAGGTTCCAGATCTTTATCTTCTTCTGCAGAAACTACCTGTGTTATACCCGGAACAATATTATCCAGTTCCTCTTTATCTATAACTTCTTTATCAATAAGTATACTCACGATTGTCTTGAGTTTGTCCATATTATTCTCTATAACTGCTCTGGCTATTTTATACCGTTCTTCCACTATATTCTTTATTTCTTCATCGATTTTCTTTGCTATGTCTTCACTGTAATTTCTGTCTTCGTAAATATCTCTTCCCAGAAAAACCTGTTTTTGCTTTTTACCAAGGGTACGGGGGCCGAGTTCCTTACTCATACCATATTCACATACCATTTTATGGGCTATTTCCGTTACCTTCTTCAAATCATCTGCCGCTCCCGTACTCATTTCATTAAACTGCAGTTCTTCTGCTATTCTTCCTCCGAGTGCAACAGTCATTCTTGCCAGAAGTTCGGATTTCGTGACAATATGTCTGTCTTCTTCCGGCAGATGAAGGGTATATCCGAGAGCCATGCCTCTTGGAAGTATGGTCACTTTGTGAACCGGATCCGTATCAGGTATAAGTTTTGCTACAAGGGCATGACCTCCTTCATGATAGGCAAGTATTAATTTTTCTCTGTCTATGATAACCCTGCTTTTTCTTTCAGGCCCTGCAATGACACGCTCTATCGCTTCTTCAAGATCTTCCATTTCAATGGCTTTTTTATCCAGTCTTGCTGCAAGCAGAGCAGCTTCATTCAGAAGATTTTCCAGATCTGCACCGCAGAAACCTGACGTGCTTCTGCTTATAATATCAAGATCTACATCGGATGCGAACGGTTTCCCTCTGCTGTGAACTTCCAGTATATCCCTTCTGCCCTGCAGATCAGGTTTATCCACTACAACCTGTCTGTCGAATCTGCCAGGTCTCAGGAGTGCGGGATCCAGAACATCAGGACGATTGGTGGCAGCAAGCAGTATTACACCTGTATTCGGTTCGAAACCGTCCATTTCTACCAGTAATTGATTGAGAGTCTGTTCTCTTTCATCATGACCGCCTCCGAGGCCTGCACCTCTCTGACGGCCTACAGCATCGATTTCATCAATAAATACTATACAGGGAGAACTTCTTTTGGCCTGTTCAAACAGATCTCTTACTCTTGACGCACCGACTCCTACAAACATTTCTACAAAATCGGAACCGCTGATATAGTAAAATGGAACACCTGATTCACCTGCTATGGCACGGCCAAGAAGGGTTTTCCCCGAACCCGGAGGCCCGAGAAGCAATACCCCTTTGGGTATTCTCGCTCCTAAAGCCTGAAATTTCTGGGGATATTTCAAAAATTCTACAACTTCCTGAACTTCTTCAACTGCTTCGTCTATACCTGCTACATCTTTGAATGTAACCTTGGGACGCTTGTCATCCACAATTTTTGCCCTGCTTCTTCCGAAAGAAAAAGCCTGACTTCCTCCTGCCTGGGCCTGTCTTAATATAAGAAGGAAGAATAAAAACAGCAAAATATAAGGGAATATGGAGAATATCGTTACCCACCATCTGTTGTCTACAGATTCTTTATATTCTATCTTTACACCATTTTCCGTAAGAACCGGTATTAAAGAGGGATCTTCTTGCGGTATAATAGTTCTGAATGTTTCGTTGTTTTTTTTCTTTGTTCCGAGAAGTTCGTTTTTGGTGAAATATATTTCTACCTTATCTACTTCTCCCTTTTTTACGATTTCCATGAAATCCGAGTAATTTATTTGTTGCTGAGACTTATTTATATTACTCAATACGGAATAAGCACATATCGCTCCGATAATAAGAATGACCCAGAAAGCTAAATTTTTAAACATTTTAAACACCTGCACAAAAATAGATAAATGAAATTATAACATATTTAACTATTCTTTACAATATATTATTTAGTGAACATCGAGGATTTCTTCATTTAACACACCGATAAAAGGTAAATTTCTATAGAATTCACCGTAATCGAGTCCGTAACCCAGAACGAATTCATCGGGACAGTCAAAGCCTGAATAATCTATGTTTAGAGGAATTTTTCTGTGTGCTTTTTTATCAAGAAGAGCACAGATCTTTAATGATTCAGGTTTTCTTACCTTTATATAGTTAATAAGATAATCAAGGGTTATTCCGTTGTCTACAATGTCTTCTACTATAAGCACATGTTTACCTTCGATATTTACATCCAGATCCTTCAATATCCTCACCTGGCCCGAAGAAGATAGCCCTCCTCCATAGCTTGATACTTCTATAAAATCAAACATAATTTTACCTCTGACATGTCTGCACAGATCTGACATGAAAAGGAATGCTCCTTTCAATATACCCAGAAAAAGAACTTCCTTCCCTTCATAGTCTTTAGAAATTTTTTCACCCAGTTCTTTAACCTTTTCTTCTATATCTTCAGAAGAAAAAAGGACTTTTTTTACAATATTCATTTAATATGCCTCCTTTAAATCGTGATGCGTGACGCGTGACGCATAATAGGTTACATAAGTTGAGAAGTTGAGGGTTGAGAGTTTAAAACCAGGCCATCAACTATAAACTTTAAACTCTTAACTCTACTCACTGCTCTTCATTCTATAAAATTTACTTCCATATGGACAATATTTTTACTCTCCTCTGTTACTTTGAACCTTTCGTCTATTCTCATGCCGACAACCCACATTATGTCGTCTCCTGAGGTAATTACCGGTATCCTGTCCCGCTTATAGCCGGGGATTTTTTCATCTATAAGAAAATCTTTCAGCTTCTTTGTTCCTTTCATTCCCAGGGGGATGAATTTATCTCCCCTGCGTCTGTTCCGTAAGATAAGAGGGCCATGAATGTTTGAACCGTCGAAACGGGCTTTAAAAGTTGAATTATATGACATGTCATTCTGACCCCTGATTTCTGTTTTTATCTTCATCCCGAAAAAATCTGATATGGTTTCTCCGGGAAGATAGAGTAATTTTTCATATAATACAGGTTCTGCTTCCGGGAACCTTTTGGATAAGATTAAGGTTCCATATGAATTTCTTATTATAATCCCAGGCAGTCTCAACAGTTTCCCTGTTTCTCCGGCAAGTAATTTTATTATTCTTTCTATGTAATCATAATCTACGTCTGCTGAATTATGTAATATGTTAAATATTGCCAGACGAAGGATTCTTCTTTTAAGAACAAGATTATAATGTTCCAGTCTCTCTGCATTGAGTATTAACTCTTCGTCTTTTCCCTGAATTATTATGGTTTTTAATGATTTTTCTGCCAGACTGTCAAGGAATTCGTCTTCTGTTCTGAATATATGAATTGTACGGCTCAAAACCCCGGAAAGGCCGGGATTAAAATCTTTTTTTAATAAAGGTATAAGTCTGTGTCTTATTCTGCTTCGCAGAAAATTCTGATCCCAGTTTGTCTGATCCTCTCTGTAACATAATCGGAAATGTTCTGCATATAATTCTATATCTTTACGACATGTATCAAGTAACGGCCTTATATAGATCCCTTCCCTGACAGGGGAGATGCCTGACAGGCCTTTAGGCCCCGAGCCTTTTAAAAGCCTCATGAAAAAGGTTTCTTCCTGGTCGTCAGACGTATGGGCAAGGGCTATTTTATCACATGTCCCTTCCTTTATCAGTGAAGAAAAGAAACTATATCTTTCACTTCTTCCTGTTTCCTCCAGACTTCTTTTGTTCCGCTTTGCTATTTCAGGAACGTCTGCAGAGGATATCATAAATGGCAGCCCTCTGTCCCGCGCCAGTTTTTCTACAAAGAGGGCATCTACTTTACATCCATAGGGTCTCACATTATGGTTAAAATGTATAATACCCGGTTTAATATTAAGTTCCTCACCAAGTTTACACAGTGCATCTAACATTACTACCGAATCTATACCGCCGGAAACAGCAATGGCAATTCTGTCTCCGTCTGATGTTAAATGCTCTTTAAGTATATAGGTCTTTAATTTACTGAGGAAGGTATCTTTCATAAGCCTGCCAATTAAAAAAACCCTCCATAGAGAGGGATTTTTATAACTAATAGCGGCGCGGGGAGTTGAACCCTGGACCTAAGGATTATGAAGCCTTCGCTCTAGCCACCTGAGCTACGCCGCCGTGAATTTTAAATTATATTATACATTAAAAAGAGAAAAAGTCAAGGTAATTTTTTCTTTTACTTATAAAAAAAGATACCGTTTTTTACGACAGATAGTTTCATTTTTAATGGAAATTACATCAGGAGTTCCGCATTTTGTCATTGCGAGGAGCGGAGCGACGAAGCAATCCCAACAATTTCTGTTGTAATAATGGGATTGCTTCGCTTCGCTCGCAATGACTGCTTCTTCTGTATTTTTTGCGTAAGTCCTGTTATAATTCTTCAACATTTTGCAATATATATATTCACAACACCCGGAACAAGGGTCTTATAATGAACCTTATTAAAACCGGCACTGCCAATCAAGTCACACAGTTCATCAGGTGCCATAAAGGCCTGTATGGAAGAAGAGAGATATTTATAGGCCTTATAATTGCCGGAAAAACATTTACCGATAACAGGTAATAACAGATTGAGATAAAGTAAAAAAAAGGGTTTTATAAATATATTATCTGGCCTTGTAAACTCAAGGCTCAGACATATTCCTCCCGGCTTTAAAACCCTTTTCATTTCAGAAAAAGCGTTCTTCAAATTCTGAATATTTCTCAATGCAAACGCGTTTGTTACCACATTAAAGCTTTTATCTTTAAAATTGAGGGCTTCTCCGTCTGTACAGACAAAAAAAACCGGTTTTTTATATATTCTGCTTTTAGATTTTGCAATAGAAAGCATATCGAAACAGAAATCGGAAGAAAAAATGTCTACATTTCCAAGTTCCGTAAAGGTGAAGGCTACATCACCTGTGCCGGATGCAATATCCAGAACAGAGGAATTTTCTCCGGTGAGATAAGGAAAGGCAAGTTTAAATAAACATTTTCTCCAGTAAAAATCAAATCCCAGTGAAAGTATATGGTTAAGTAAATCATACCTCCTGCTTATAGAGGCAAACATATCTTTCGTATCAGGCATAAGTATATAATCTCCGGGTATCTGTCCCGCGTGACGCGTGACGCGTTACGCGTCACGCCCCATAACTTCCAGAATCTCATAGGCAGTATTTCGTCTTACAGGAATCTTACCTGCCTGTTTTATATATTTCACAAGAACTTCTTTGTCTACCCTGTGACAAATCCCCGTTGCTTTTACGACTACTTCTTCCATTAAAATACCTCCCATATCATCTGCGCCCATGGAAAGAGCAAGAGATGCGACAGGCAGTCCTTCTGTAACCCATCCGGTATGAATATGCTCTATATTATCAAGAAACAGCCGTGATATGGCAACCATTCTTAAATAATCTTCAGTACCGAGTTTTTTCACATAAGCCATATTTGTATTATCAGGCGAGAAAGTCCATGGAATAAAAGCCCTGAAAACTCCTGTTTCATCCTGAAGATTTCTTATATGCTGAAGATGTTCAATTCTTTCTTCCTCTGTTTCAACCATACCGAAGGTCATAGTGGCAGTGGAACGCATACCTGTTTCGGCACAGCCTCTCATAACGGACAGCCAGTCTTCTGTTTTCAGTTTCCTCTGACTTACAATATTTCTTACTCTGTCTGAAAGGATTTCCGCCGCTCCGGGAAGTGAGTCAAGGCCTGCCTGCTTTAATTCCCCAAGCACTTCTTTTACTGTCATTCTGTGTTTTTTCGAAAGATAAAAAATCTCTGCAGGTGAGAGAGAGTGGAGTGTTATATCAGGACAGGCCGATTTTATGCTTTTCAGCATATTTTTGTAAAACGTAAGATCACACTTATTGTTAAGGCCTCCCTGAAGCATTACCTGTGTGCCTCCCAGTTTTTTAAGTTCTTCCACCTTCCGGAGTATTTCCTCTATGGAAAGTAAAAAAGCCTGTTCATGGTTTTCATGCCTCCAGAAAGCACAGAAATCACATCCGGCAGCGCAAATATTGGTAAAGGTAATATTCCTGTCCATAACGAATCCGACATAATCATGGCCATGTTTTTCTCTTCTGAACATATCTGCAGCAATGGCAAGTTTCAGAAAATCTACATGAAAAAGTTCCACACCTTCTTCAAAGGTAAATCTTTCCTTATTCTTTACTTTATCCAGCGGTGAAATCAATAAAAGTCCCCTCTTTTGCTATATTTATATTGGTAAGTCCCTTTTTCTCAATGAGAAGATTGAAATTTTCGATATTAAAATCAGGAGAAATGTGGGTGACAGTGATTTCTGTTTTTTGATGATTTTCTGCCCATTCAATTACTGTCTCAGGTTTTATATGTGTAACTTCTATAAGGATATAATCACAATCATCAAGATATTTACATATATCTTCAAAAGTCTGTAAATCTGCGGAATAAAAAACATTTTTATTTCCTGTCTTTATCCTGAAAGCAAAGGATTCTCCTCTATTAGGTAAATATTCGGGAATTTTAGTTTTTGCCCTTTCAAGATGTTTTGTCAGAACAGGAAAAATCTCCACTCCCTCAATGGTAAATTTTTCTCCATGACACACAGAGACAACCCTGAACTCAAAGGAAAATGCGGAAGGAAACAGATAATATACTCCGAGATGGCTATAAATCTGTTCAATAAATTCCGGAGGGCCGTAAATATAAAGAGGGTTTTCTCTCCGGGAAAGATGAATCTGCTGTATTAACAGAGGAAATCCTCCCAGATGATCTGCATGACTGTGGGATATTACTATTGCCGTCAACAATGTCCAGTCATAACCGCTGTTTACAAGTTTTGACGACACTCCGTCACCGCAATCAAAGAGTATATGCCCTTCGTCCGTTTCCAGAAGGTACGACGAAGGATTTCTGCCGGCACAGAGGAGGCCTCCACCTGTGCCGAGTAAATGAAGTTTTGTCATAAAAATACCTCTGTCAATAAGCAGTAACATTTATACGAGAATCGTAACGCGTAACGCGTGACGGGTGATGCGTGATGCGTAATGCGTGATGCGTCTTATCACCGGGTAATGGGCGACCACAGTGGGTCGCCCCTACGACTCCCCCTTCACTCTTCACTATTCACTGCTCACTTTTTATCCGTAAGGATTCTGTCTTATATTCTCCAGAACCTCCGGACTCATTCTGAGAAGAACTTCTGTTAAGAGTTTAACACTCTGTCTGTAATCTTCAAGGAAAAATATACTGTTATGGCCATGAGCATATCTTACAGGTATACCCATCATAATACATGGTATACCATGAAATTCTCTGTGTATAATAGCGCCGTCTGTTGCCCCTGTCTGACTTATGGCTACCTGGTGGGATATATTTAATTCTTCTGCTATATTGACAATGAATCTGAAGAGACCGCCATTGGAGATCATACCGGGTTCTATTCGTCTGATATGGGGACCTTTACCGGGAATACACTGGGACTGATTAGGTTTTAACGGTATATCGTCTGCAGGAGGACCTTCAAGTATAATGGCAATATCAGGTTTGCAGAAATTTGTAACAGCTATGGCGCCGCGGGAACCTATTTCTTCCTGAACTGTGGCGGCAGTTATAACAGTGTTGGGATGTTTCTGTGATGAAAGATTTCTTATTATTTCTATAATGCCTGCAAGGCCAAGTCTGTTATCAAAGGCTTTGCCGGTAAAAACATCTCCGTTTGCCATAGGGCGAAATTTCACATCCGGATATACAGGGTCACCGGGTTTTATACCGAAATCTTCAACTGCCTCTTTGTAATTTCTGGCCCCTACATCTATAAACATAACATCTTTAGTAGAAAACTTCTTCAATTCTTCCGGCGTTTTTCCCATAAAGGAAGAAGTAGATGCAATGATACCGGGAACCTTGCCTTTTTTTGTTCTTATTATTACAGGCTGCTGTATCATTATATGTTCCCACCATCCCGTAAGATTGATGAATTTAATTCTTCCGTCTTCCAGTACAGATTGAACCATCATGCCAAGTTCATCCAGGTGGGCACAGAGCAGAACCCTGGGGACGGGATGTTCTCCTTCCAGATTACCCATAATATTTCCCATATAATCTGTTTTCAGTTCCATAAGAGTGCCCAGATACTTTCTGTAAACCTCTGCTACGGCACCTTCAAAGCCGGATACACCGTCGATTTCACTCAATTCTTTAATCAATTCTTTACTTTCTGGTATATTGTTCATAATACTCTCCTTTTTAATCGTAACGCGTGACGCGTGACGCGTGACGCGAGACAGATAATTTTCTCACTTCAATTCCTTAATTATAAACATTTGTTTCTGTACAAATGTATTTTATATTACAAATGCTTTCTATAATTTCAGTATAACAATAAAATAACAAACCATTCCCTTCAGTTATGCGTAACGACAATTAAATTTACTTTCGCAGTAATTTTACAGGGCTAATTTTCTAAAATAATTCCTGTTTAGTTTTTTTCTTTTTCAATCTTTTCTATAATACCTTTTATTTCTCCTTCATGTTCTCCGTAAGGAGCAAGAGTAATATAAATTTTAAACTCCCTGAGAGCTTCTTCTTTTTTTTCTTCTTTATAATATACAAGACCTGCCATATAATGAATATTCGGTTCTGAAGGGGCAAAATCCATAGCTATATTCACATATTTAACAGCCTGTTTATAATCGTCTTTCCCCATATAGATAGAAGCTATATTATAAAAGGCATCGGTACATTGAGGATCACACTCTATGGCAGTATTAAAATATTTTAAGGACATATCAGTATTCCGCCTGAGTAAATGAGCATATGCCATACCGGCATATCCTCTCCAATCATCAGGGTTTATACTGATTACTTCCTGATAGGCGTTAACAGCGCCATTAAAATCAAGATTATCTATACTGTTCCGACCTTTTTCCAGCAGTATATCAACCTTCTGCTTCATAGAAGGTTCAATCTTTTCACCCTTTATTTTTCTGAGCCATCTTCTGGCAAGAGTTTCTGCATATTCGTCTTTAAAACTACGATTAAAAAGCTCTTCTGCCTCTGTCTTATTCCCCGCTTTATAGTAAGCTTCTGCGAGATATACAGTGGCCATATGCAAATCCTTTTTCTGTTTGACTGCTTTTTGAAGATACTTTACAGCTTCTTTTAAATTGCCTTCCAGAAGATAAATCTTACCTTTTTCCATAAGAGCTTCAGGATAGTCTTTATCTATTTCCAGAGCTTTATTCAGATATAATTCAGCTTTAGTCCTGTCAGAAACAATACAGGTTCTGCCAAGGAGATAAAGTGCTTCAACTGACCCGGGATCCATATTTACGGCTTTACTCAAAGAATCCGTAGCAGAATTATAATCAAATTGTTCGAGGTAATGCTCTCCCTCCGATACAAGCTTTTTCACCTGTGCTCTCCGTGAACTATCAATATATATCTTCCCTGCTGCAGATAATATAATTATAAATATAATAAGAAAAAGATATATTTTTATTTCTTTTTTCTTTGTTCTGCCGCTTTCTTCCTTTAATTTTTCCTCTCTCCACCCGGCAAGATAATCACTGTCTATAGTATTAATAACATGCTCCAGTTGTTCCTGCCTTTCGGGAGAAGTCTCCTTTTTTAAAACCAGAAAAAGTGCTTCAAGAGCTCTTTTTTCTTTCATTTCCATAAGACACATTGCGGCTTCCATACCTGTGTCTTTATGGGTAAGAGCTTTTATTAAAGAGTCGGCAGAGCTTTTATCTTTAAATCTTTTTAATACCTGAATGGAAGTCTCTCTTATTTCCGGGTCTTTCTCAGTAACAGAATGATTGAAAATCTCAAGAATCATTTTATTATTCATAGAACCGAGTAATTTTAAAGCTTCTCTTCTAACTATCAAATCAGGTTCTTTTAATACGAGACTCATCAGTGGCTGCAGCATTTTTCTCTCATCTCTGTGAGAAAAGAGAGATTTAATTACTATATATCTCAGTTCAGGATCCTTCGAATCCAGCTGATTCAAAAGAAGATCTACCTTACCTATCTCCTCTGTGACAGGAAGTTCTACCTGTATAGTACCTGCAATGGCTTTTTTCATTTCCAGAGCCGACTGAAATCTTTCATTTAAATTCAATCTCAGTGCTGTCATCACCACTGCGTTCACATGTGACGAAATATCGGGTCTTATATTCTTTAATGGTTCCAGGGTAAAAGGTAAAGGCATTTTACCTGAAAGTAGATGATGCATGGTGGCACCAAGGGAATATATATCACTTCTGACATCGGCTTTACCTCTGTACTGTTCTGGAGCCATATAGCCTATTGTTCCGATTGCTGTCTTGGTCAGGCCTTCTTCTTCCCTGAGAGCCACTGTTCTGGCTATGCCGAAATCTATTAACATGGCTTTATTATCTGATCTTCTTAACATTATATTGGAAGGTTTTATATCCCTGTAAATAACAACAGGGTTTCTAGTATGAAGGTAATTGAGTACATCACATATCTGAAGTGCCCATTGTACAACCTCTTCTTCGTCTAATCCCTTACTTCCCCTTCTTTTAAGCAGACCTGAAAGATCTTCTCCGTCTATGTAGTCCATGGCAAGATAATGTCTGTTTCCCAGGGTAAAATAGTCTATGACTCTGGGCAGATTGGGATGTTCCAGTTCTGATAAAATCTTTGCTTCTCTTTCAAATCTTATAAAAGCAGCTTTTTTTTCTTCACCTTCCAGTGATTGATTTATCAATTCTTTTATGGCACAGAGCTTTGAGAGACGGAGGTCTTCTGCTTTATAAACTGCCCCCATACCTCCTGCCTTCAGAAAATCCAGAATTTTATACCGTGAAGCTATAATATCTCCTCTGACAAGAAGTAATTTCTCCTGATCCTGTTCTATAAATTTCTGAGATCCACATTCACTGCAAAATTTTCCCGTAGCTTTATGTTCTGCTCCGCAGACAGCACATATTAGATTCATTTAACACCACCCGGATTAAAGAGTTGTCAGGAAATAACCGCATCATAGCTTATATCGTAACTGGTAATTCGTGACGTGATAATAAACGTTCTGACATACATGACCGTCCCGCTGCAACAAAGAACTGCTCCTCCCGTCAACTGTTACGCTTCTCATATAAATAATTTACAGGGGTTATTTGCTTACAATCCTTAAGAAATAATAAAACAAGTAATTTATTTCAAAACTAAATAACAAAATCCTCCCTCAACATATTTAAAAGAATGACTATTATATTTAGTTTCATAATTATCCATAAATAATGACCTCGTAATGCGTAAAGCGTCATGCGTGATGCGCAGGGATATAAACCCGTCACGCGTTACGCGTTACGCGTCACGATAATTTAAATTCTAATAAGTTGTAAAATACACTATATTCTCATACTGTTCATGTAAAAATTACAAACTTATTTTTCCCGAGGTGAAACTTTTTATAAATTTTTATGATTATATTATGGAAGTTTTTTTAAAATAATATTAATTTTATAATATATAAAACCAATTGCAAAATGTTATAAAATATGGTATAATTACAGCGCAAAATTAATTCTACGGTCAATAAAACACAGTATAATCATGATATGTCTTTGAGGGAGTGGTTTATGAGGGGAAAATCTCGTATAAAGGGATTAAGTCTTGCTGAGATTATGGTTTCTATATGTCTTTTAAGTTTGATAGTGCTCAGTATAGTAACTATTTTCCCTTCCAGCCTGGAAGCTTTAAAGACAAGTAAAAATATGTCTGTAGCTTATAATATTGCCAATAAACATCTGGAATTATATAAAAGTAGTTTTTATATGGTACCTGATGTGGAAACTATGGGTAATGTAGAACTTACAGCAGAGAATCACTCTTCAATAGATTATGCAATTACAATGGAAAATACAACTTTTACGCCTGTAGTTATGGTAAAAAAAGTGGAGATTGAAGATACAAAATTTGCAGATTCTGACCAGATAGTAGAAGTTATTGTTACAGTCAAATGGAAACAATCAAGCGGTATAAAAAAAGTAAAAGTCAGATCTTATGTATATAATAAAGTATATCTTCCGATGAATGTACCTGTATATTAAGAGGCAATGAATTATGTATAAAAGAGGACATACTTTAATAGAAATAATGATATCAGTTGCCATATGTGGTTTTTTACTTTCCGCTCTTTTCAGTGTTTTTATTCCGGGACTTAAGATATTTATGATAGGAAGAACCAGGGCGGAAGTTCAGAGTGAAGTGCTGGTATCTCTCAGAAGAATGAGAGTAGAATTAAGCAGTTCATCAAACAGTTCCGTTACGATAAACAGTGCGGAAATATACGACGCAAGCGGAACTCCCCATGCAATCAGTTTTTTATCTCCTTACAGAGACTCGGGCAGTTCAAGAACTATCGCACTTGATGACGATAGCTGTACTACTCCTATATGGCAGAAATATGTTCTCTATTATTTTGACAAAGCTTCAGGAGAATTAAGAAGAAAAGAAAAACTCTATGATAAGGTCAGCGGTGATGCAAGAAAGGTTCCTTTTCCTATGACGCACAGTGAACTACTGGATTTCTGCAACGATAATAATATAAAACATACTGTCATTGCCAGGAATATACATACTATGGGAATTTACAGAACAAGTCCTTCTCTTATAAAAATAGAGATCTGTGCAAGAAAAAAAGGAGCATCTGTTGCCGGTTCAGGTAATGAAGAAATGAAATCTTTTATAGAAATCTATCCCCATAATACGCTTGGTATATAATTTTGACATCACAGTTAAAGGAGAATGAACTTATGAAAAAACACCTTAATAAAAAAGATGGGTTTACACTGATTACCGTATTATTTATTCTTGTATTACTCTTTATTTTTGTCATATCTTTACTGTCTATAAGCCAGAATTTGCTTACCCTGACAGGTCATGACAGAAATTATATCAACTGTTTTTCTGCCGCAGAAGCAGGTGTTGCCATGGCTGTATATAAAATCAATGAAGACAATTACTGGCCTGGAACCAGTTTTGATCCGAATGCCAGATGGGGTGAAGGAATAACAACATGGAAAAATATAGGAGCAGATGAAGGAAGCAGCCGTTATAAAGTAAATGTTTATAACAATTATAACGGTGAGGAAAAGAGATTAACCGATGAAGGAGATGCAGTACCTGTCGGTTCCATACAGATAGTCTCCACCGGAAGGCTGAAATCAGAAGACGACATTTTTACGATAAAAACCTTCGTAAAACCAAATGCAAAACTTCCGGCCCTTTTTTCCAGCGGCAAAATGGAAGTAAAAGGGAATTTATTCACCAGAGGAATCACAGATCCGTATTCTCTTGAAACAACTCCTTCAAGTGACATATGTGCTATAGATAATATTACCTGTGACAGCCATTCAGAGTTTATTGTAGATGGTTATATATCTACAAACAGTTCTGCCAGTGTGAATTATCCTTATAAAACAAGAGGAATACAGAGACCTCTTAACAGAGAATTACCGGATCCGCCGGAGGAGGTAAACCCTGATTACATTTCCGGCATAAAAGACCTTATAACGGAAATTGGTATTAAATGCGGTACCTCTGCCTGTAATTATGACAGTGCAAACAATATTTATAATGTAGACGGAGATAAGATAGGCTTGCTTGAACCGGGAAATTACAAACTGGAAAATGCCAGTCTTTCTATAAATAACAGCCCTGTAAAATTAAATAAAACCAGTATATATATAATAAACGGACATATTGTTAATATTTCAAAAGGTCTTACAGGCGATGGTCTGATAAGTGCGACAGGCAGGGCAATGTTACCTTCCGGAACAGATCCCAATACACCTGCATCAATAAATTTATGCGGAACTTCCGCTCTGGATTATACAGGATACCCGACTGAAAAGCTTATACTGTATGCAGACGGAGATATAACGGTTCAGGGGTCTTCGGAAGTTTTAAGTATGAATGGTACATCTGAAGCAAATCCTTCTCCGAATTTTCAAGAATGGTATAATATATTATACACTACAATAAATGATACATATAAAATTAAATCATCTCAAGAAGATCTTCAGCTTGAAGGATGGCCTTTCAATATTATCGGGCAGGCATGGGCTGCAGATAACAATGAAAAATTCGAGCCTGTAAGTCTTGAAGCCTTTATAAGAAATTCTTCAATACAGAATACGTTACAGTCTAAAGGTGTCGGAAACGGTCTCATAAACAATATGTCGAATTATCTTGTTTCAGACGGTCCGAATTATACTCCATGTCTGGCTTCTATGGATGTCAAATCAATCGTATATGCAAGTAATAATGATGAAGATAATCCTCATTCCAAAACAGCTCTTCAGGATATATTATATTCTATTGCCAGAGGTTATCCATATGTAATAGGTATGTTATATTCCAGGAGTGACGTAAATATTAACGGGAATGTTCATATGATTGGGTCTGTAATAGCCAGTAGTTCTAATCCTGCTGAAGGAAATATAACAAGTGAAGTCAGTAGAACATTGCTTATTACACCATGTGTTGATTTCTGTATACCTCTATCGGTAAAATTGTTAAAAGAACCAAGATTCAGAGAAAAAACTGATGGCTATGGTTCAGGAGAAGTTTCTCTGTCAGCACCGACTCCGGTACCGACTGTACCACCGACATCACCGCCTGCTACACCTACCGTAGAACCAACTACAGACCCGAACAGCGGCATACCTACATCTGCTCCTACATCTATACCAACTACAGACCCGAACAGCGGCATACCTACATCTGCACCTACATCTATACCAACTACAGACCCGAACAGCGGCATACCTACATCTATACCTACCACACCACCTACTGCTACTACAGCACCTACTGCAGTGCCACCTACCGCTACTACAGCACCTACTGCAGTGCCACCTACCGCTACTACAGCACCTACCGCAGTGCCACCTACTGCAGTGCCACCTACTGCTACTACAGCACCTACCGCAGTGCCACCTACTGCAGTGCCACCTACTGCTGCACCTACCGAAGAGCCGTTACCAACATTAGCCCCTACTGCAACCCCGACGACCGGCGGAGGAGGTGGCGGCGGCGGCGGCGGATGTTTCATTGAACATACCATGGTAAAAACTGCCAGAGGAGAAATAGAAATAGAAAAACTAAAAAAAGGGGATTATGTACTCGGTTTTGACGGGAATAATATTATAAAAAGCAGAATTGATGAAATGCTTATACATGAGAATAATACTGACAATTATTATATAATTAAAACAGAATACTCTACGGTAAATGTTACGGGGAATCATCCCTTCTATACAGGTAATAACATATACAGAAATATAGAAAACCTTAATGAAGGTGATTATATATATAGCTGTGTAAATAACTCCGTAATAAGAGATAAAATCATATCAAAGAAACAGGTCAAACTGGATCACCTTATAACAGTTTATAATATGGAACTGGAGAAAGACAGTCCTCATAATTATTTTGCCGGCGGTTATCTGGTGCATAATAATAAAGCAGCAGAACCGGAATCGGAATCTGCCTATTAAATTAATATCAATAAAAAAACAGGAGAAATCTCCTGTTTTTTTTTATTTTTCCTGTTTTTCTAAAGCTTTAAGATCGTTATTTTTTCTCACCAGCGGATCCGTATATTTAGTGGAACCGAGCGATAATATCTTATCATAACATTTAATTGCTTCCCTGTAATTTCCCTGTTTATCCAGAACAAGTCCTTTATAATAAAGGGCATCAATATGCTCCGGTTCAATTGCCAGAACCCTGTTATAACATTCTATAGATTCGTCATATCTATCATATATATAACCGAGTATTTTCCCTTTCTCAAGCAATAATTCAATATTATCGGGAGATAATTTTAAAGCATTACTGTAGCAGTCCATGGCTTCATTATACTTATATTGAGCGTATAAAGTTCTTCCCTTTCCGGCCCATGCATCCACAGAGGCAGGCTCAAGTTTCAGACATGCATTAAAACAGGCAAGGGCTTCTCTGCAGGCATTTTGTTTTAATAAAGCCAGTCCTTTACCTTTCAAAGAGACAATATGTCCTGGCTCAAGCTCTAATGCCCTGTCGAAACACCTGACAGCTTCTTCATATCTGGCCTGATTATATAAAGCCTCTCCTTTTTTTACAACTGTATCAATATCCTTCGGATTGATATTCAGGATTTTATCGAAACATATAATGGCTTCTTCATATCTGGCCTGATTATAAAGTGCCTGTCCTTTCCTGTTCAATCCATCCATAGAATCAGGCTGAAGCATCAGGGCTTTATCATAACATTTTACAGATTCTTCATAGTTCTTATTCTCATCAAGAGCTACAGCCTTACTCTGCCAGAAATCGACACAGTTCGGATCCAGTGCTATTGCTTTATCATAACAATCTATGGCTTCGTCATGTTTTCCCGCACCTGCAAGAATATCACCTTTACTATCCCAGGCATTAGAAAATTCGGGCTCTATATCCAGAGCTTTATTTATATAGTTCATTGCTTCTTCAGATTTTCCGAGATACAATAATGCCAGTCCTTTATTATTTAAAGCATACACATATTCAGGTCTGAGTGATAAAGCCTTATCATAACACGCTATAGCTTCCTCATATTTTCCCTGATTGGCCAGTACAAGTCCCTTATTATTCCATATTTTTACATTCTTACTGTCAAGCTCCAGCGCCATGTCATAACACTTTATGGCTTCTCCGTATTTTCCCTGTTTCCATAAAGCCATGCCTTTATTAACCAGTGGCGTCACATATTCAGGATCGGCTTCTATGGCTTTATCATAATATTTTATTGCTTCTTCATAATTACCGTTTTTAGAATTAGCCAAACCTTCTTTATTCAGCTCAATAGCTTTTCTGGATGTAAAACAGGAAAGATTGAATAATAAAGAAAGGATCAATAAAAAAGTTATTACTATCTTTTTTAAACTCATAATCAACAAAACACTCCTTAAAATCGTAAACTGTGCCATGTGCCACAAAAATAATAATAGATAAAATCTACATATATATTTTACTATAATATATTATATAATATAATCTATCAATACCTGTATTTTTCTCAGAAAGGCAAAAAAATGATAAAAAACAATCTTTTATTTATCCTGTTAATATTATTTGCAGGCTGTGAAAATAATCATCCGTCTTCCGTTAAAGAAGTTCATCATAAACCTGTTACAGAATACTGCCAGAAATCTAAAAAACCTGATCTGGAAATTTATATTGATCTTACCGGAGCGTGTACAGGCAAAGCTACTATATTGATGATAGTTCAGATTACTCCTGACAGCAGACCTTCTTATTTTATACAGATCGGAAAAGAAGAAGAATATACTGTGGAAGACATAAAATTCTATGATAAAACAGGCAAAAGAATAAATTATCAGAAGGATCATAGAAAATACTTACTGTCCGCAGGAGATAATAAAGAAATTTTTATCAGGTACAGTGTAAAACCGGGAGGACCGGGAAGGCATGGAAGACAGGGGAATATTTCCGATACTTTTGCCAGTTTTGATGGAAGAATTTTTATATTACCCGATAAAAATTATAAAATAAACAGTGCAAAAATTCAATTTACTGTGCCTGACGGATGGAAAATAATAAATCCTCACAGAAAGGAAGGTAACTGGTATTATCCTGACAGTTCAGGTAAAGATTTAATATATGACTCGCTTGTGAAATCACCTGTGGCATGCGGCCCCTTCAGTGAAACAAAAAAAAGGTTCGGCAGCACAGATGTATATACTTATTCATGTTCTGAATGGCCTATTTCCTATAGAAAAAAAATAACTGAGAAATCCTTTAAACTGTACGAATATTTCTATAAACATACAGGTTTTGATCCCGGATTTCCTTACATAATCTGCTGGACTCATTTATCTTATGACAGGGAAAAAGTACTGGGCGGTATATGGTCAAATGGCATGTGTTACGAAATGGAAGAAGATACGTTAAGGAACTGGGAACTCTTTGCACACAGACTCGGTCATGCAGTAAATGAATATGAACCGACAGGTATGGCCATAAGAGACAGAGAAGATTTCTGGTTTACAGAAGGATGGGCATCTTATATAGAAATAGAATCCACTTCTTCCGTAAAATTTACAGATAATGTAACAGGCTGGGAAAAGATTTACGATCATTACATAAGAACACTGGAAAAATATCCTCACTATGATTATCCTCTGGGAAAAGAATATGAAGTAGAAAATCCTGATTCTATAGAATTTATCCATTATACAAAGGCACCGCTGGTTATGAAAATGCTGGACGTGGAAATGAAACGCTCTTCAGGTAAAACAATGGATCAATTTATGAAATATGCCTGTAAAAAATACGGTAATTTCAGAGAAGTTTTTCCTTTTAAAGAAGAACTGGAAAAATTTTCAGGCACATCTTTTGAATATTTCTATGAAAATATTATAAGGAAAAAAGGAACTGTAAGGCCTGTGTGGAGAAATTAAATGGTGAATGGTGAATGGTGAATGGTGATGGGTGATGCGTTATAATCGTAACGCGTCACGCGTTACGCGTGACGCGTGGTTCGTAATGCGTGATGCGTGATGCGTGTTTTCACAGGTACCGGGCGAACACAGGGTGTGCCGCCCCTACTACTTTTCACTTTTCACTTCTCACTAACCAAAATTATTATCTGCTTCCTCAAGAAGAGGCATTTTTTTATCTTTTTCGGAAACAACGGGATTATCTACAGACCAGTTAATGGCTATAGAAGGATCATTCCAGAATATGCCCCTGTCATTTTCAGGGGAATATTCTTCCGTTGTTTTATATAAAACCTCTGCAGTATCACTTAACACAAGAAAACCATGGGCAAACCCGGGCGGTATATAAAGCATTTCTCTGTTTTCTTCAGAAAGTATTGCTCCTGCCCATTTACCATAATAAGGAGAAGATTTTCTTATATCTACAGCCACATCAAATATTTCTCCCATTGTACATCTTACAAGTTTCCCCTGGGCTGCAGGATTTTTCTGATAATGGAGGCCCCGGAGCACTCCTCTTGTAGAACAGGAATGATTGTCCTGAACAAATTTTTCATTTATACCATATTTACAGAATTCGGAATATTTATAAGTTTCTATGAAGAAACCTCTCTCATCTTTAAATATCTTCGGTTTAATGAGGATAACATCGGGTATCTTAGTTCTTTTAAATTCAAAAGCCATATTTTTTTTAAATTTTCTCCTTTATTTTTTACAGTCTTTGAATTATAATAAAAATCCTGAAAAAATTCAAGAAAAATCTTATGAGACAGAACTATTGATTTTACAAATTTTAACAAAAAAACATTTTTTTTTACAAAATAAAGTTAAAATAATAAGGGGTTTGTATGAGAATCGTGACGCGTAACGCGTGACGCGTGACGCGAAGCTACCCTTAATTTAAAGGATTTCAGGCTCTTATGGAGAATGAGATAAATATCTATCATTTTTACTGACCTGAGCATAAGGGACTGTAAGAAAATAACTCTGACAACTTATGGTTTTTATCCTCGCGTCACGAGAGCAGTTATGCTCACCACAGTAATATTAAACACAGGAGGGAAAGAATTATGAAACTAAAACTAACAGTCCTCATTATCGCTATTATGTGTCTCTTTATTTCAGGATGCGGAGGAGGAACAGGTCCCGCATCCGTGGTTCCACAGTCGATTTCACCGGCAGCAGAAACAGCTTCTCTGGAATTACAGATTCCATGGCCGAAAGACGGAGAAGATATGTCGGCACAGGTTATTCAACCGGAAGTAGTAAAAATACAGATAAAAATAACAGGTGATAATATATCGTCTCCTATTATTTATTATATCAACAAAGGTGAAACTACAAAACTCATAACAGGTCTTCCGGCAGGTAATCTGCAAATTGAATTTACAGGCCTTGATGTAAACGGCAATGTTCTTTCAAGCAGAATCACAAATGTTACAGTCAAAGCAGGACAGACCCTTTCCGTAAGTGTCATTCTCGGTGTATCCATACTGTCAGACGGTTTTTTTCCGTCCACCATTACCATTTATAAAGGTGATACACTGGTATTTGTCAATAATGACGGTATAGCTCACAGTTTCTCTGTTCCCGGCCTTTTCAATTCAGGTGATGTGCCGGCAGGAGGAACTTTTTCCTATAAATTCGGCAATACATCTCTTCGAACCTATACCTGCACGAGAGAAGACGGGAAAATACTCATTATAATAATAAAAGACGGAGATTATGCTTCTCAGCCCACTGCATATCCTGTAAGGGAGATTTTTGTAGATAATTTAAACGGAAGTGACCCGAACGGTGACGGTACCATATCAAAACCTTATGAAACTATAGATAAAGGCGTAGAAGTAGCAAATCGTGACTATACAGTTGATATAATCAATTTAAGAGTTCTGAGCAATGAGAACAGAGAGATTATTGCAAGCACCCCTTTTGACCCTTACTATGAGCCAAATACTTCCCTTACTCTCAGAAGTAATTTAATCTTAAGAAAATATCCTTATGATCGGAATGAATGTATTGTCGATTTTTATAAAATAGATGCTTCAACGTCCGGGGCAGGTTTTATATTGAGCGGAAACAATACGGTTGAAGGTATTGAAATAACAGGAGTCATGGGAGGAAGCGGTATTAAAGTTTCAGGAAGTAACTGTAACATAAGTAAGTGTGTGATACAGGGCAATGGTTCAATGGGAGGAAAGAAAAAGGCAGAAAAAACTTTTACTGAAGAGACAGGCCTCAACGGAGGAGGAATCAATGTCGCTTCAGGCAGTTGTAATGTCAGTAATTGTTTCATATTCCAGAACTCTGCAATAGATGAACAACCTTTATCGGATGATAAAAAAGAAATGCAAAATACTTTTATAGAAATACCTGAAAATCTGCCTGCCTCGGGATACGGAGGAGGTATTTTTGTAAATACAGGTGCATCCTGTAATGTCAGTTACTCCAGCATAATAGTAAATTTTGCATATTTCGGAGGAGGAATCGGGAATTTTGGCACATGTACTGTAACAGGAACTATAGAGGAGTGTTACTTAAACCAGTTAAAGGGTCTAAAGGACTTTAATAGCCTGCCTGACATAGATATACAGGCTCCAAACTTAATAGGAGGCAATTATGCCCTTTACGGAGGAGGAGCTATAGGAAATAAAGGGACATGCAGCCTTCATACACTCATACTGATGAACAATGCAGGTCCTTCGAACTTTTACACTAAAACTTCACAGATTAAAGCCAATCAAAATATTCCGACTGGATTTGACGGAGGAGGGGGTATTATAAATATAGGTACATGTAATATCACCGGCTCAATAATAGTAAACAATGAAGCCGATAGCTACGGAGGCGGTATATGTAACACCGCCTATCCTCCTCAGATAGGGACATGTAACATATCAGGAAATACAGAAATATCAGATAATTGTGCCTGCAATGAAGACGGAGGAGGAATCCATAATATTGGTAAATGTACCATTACAGACTGTACCATAACATATAATCAGGCAAAAAATCAGGGCGGCGGCATATCAAATGCTTACTACGAATTTGATAGCGGTAAAGTAACGGGTGAATGTACAATATCCAGGACATCCATATCCGGAGAGTCAACAGGAGACAGCAATGCAGCAAATGCCGGAGGAGGAATTTACAATGAAGCAATATGCACCCTTGCATCGGCAGTAACAATAAAAAATAATATAGCTGTTGAAAGTGGAGGCGGTATATATAATTCTTCTGAAGGGAAAATTAATTTCGGCACTGCGCCGGGGGTTATAGAAGGTAATCATGCCGATTTTCATGCTCCTCCCGACCCGAGTACAGGAGGCACAGGGGGAGGCATTTATGATGGTACAAATAAAATTCTCAATCCGCCTGTTCCAGGAATATTCCGCAAAAATAATTTCAGAGGCTCAGATGAAATTACGATTGACAATATTAATGGTCTCCCGTAATTTAATTCGTAACAGGTCTGTTGACTGATAACTTCAGGAGCGAAGAACATTTACCGAGGTTAAGCATAAATACTACATAGAGGAAAACTTTTATTAAATGCTTATGCTCAGGTCAGTAAATACCTTCGCTCCTTTCTGTTTTTCTGAAAGATTTTATCAGGAGTTACGCATTTCGTCATTGCGAGGAGCGAAGCGACGAAGCAATCCCGATGGGTTTCTGTTGTTATGGCGGGATTCCTTCGTTGCCCTCGGAATGACAGGATTTCTTTTACTTTTTGCGTAAGTCCTGTTTTATGTTATAATATGGCGAAATGGATAAAAAACCTTTATCTGACAATGAAATTTTAAAAAGCATTGCACATATTACAGAGAAATATCTTCCTGACTGTAAAATTATTCTCTTTGGCTCCCGGGCCAGAAATAAAAACAGAGAAAATTCCGACTATGATATTGCCGTAATATGGAAAGAAAAAATTCCGGCTCAGATCTATTTTGCAATTCA
This sequence comes from Vulcanimicrobiota bacterium, assembly GCA_040217695.1. Taxonomy (GTDB): domain Bacteria; phylum Vulcanimicrobiota; class SpSt-956; order SpSt-956; family JAKJGF01; genus CALARM01. The sequence goes on from JBEHWO010000005.1 coordinate 40,909, forward strand.
GGAAGAAATGGATAACCTGTATACTTTAAAAACAATAGATCTGCTGGATTTCTATAATTTAGACGAAGACTTTAAAGAGATTGTAATAAAAGAAGGATTATTGATTTATGACGGAACAAATTCAGTTAAAAAAATTTAAAGATTCCATAGCCAGACTCTCTGAAGTGTTAAAGAGAGATATAAAAGATGATGATATCATACTGGATGCCACCATACAGAGGTTTGAATTTACCTATGAAAACGGGTGGAAAGCCATAAAACAGGTTCTCAGATTTAAAGGCGATGACTGCCTGTCTCCCAGAGACTGTATAAAAAAAGCCTATAAATACGGCTGGATTACAGAAGAAGCTGAATTTCTGGAACTCCTGGATTGCAGGAATCTGACTTCTCATACTTATAATATGAATATTGCCATTAAGGTTTACAATATTATCAAAAAAAATGCTCCTGCCTTTCAGAAACTCTATGAAAAACTGGAAGAAGTTATAAAATAACCGGTATGAATAAAAAGATAAAACTTTCCATAGTAATTCCCCTGTATAATGATAAAGAACATATAGTCCCCTGTATACAATCCCTGAAAAAAATCACAGAAAAAATCTCCTGTGAAATAATTGTAGTGGACAATAATTCTACAGACGGAGGAATTTTGTCTGTAGAAAATTTTTTTCCCTCTGTCAAAATTATAAAGAACAGGGAAAACCGCTATTTTGCAAAGGCAAACAACCAGGGATTTAAACTGGCCTCGGGCGAGTATGTGGCTACCCTTAATTCCGATACCGAAATAGTGGAAGATCCTTTTATTCCTATGATTGAATATATGGAAAAACATCCCGACACAGGTATCATATCATGCCCTCTTTATTTTCCCGGCGGAAAGCTTCAGGGAACGAGAAGAAAATTTAAAGATATTCCTGCTTTTCTGGCAGAGTTTACTCCTTTCTATATATTTTTGAACATAAAATGTTTACGAAATTATTTAAAAAATCTCTATTATGAAAGCAACACCGGTCTCCCCTCTGCCCCTGTCGAAACACAGGTCATTCAGGGTGCTTTAATGTTATTTAAAAAAGATTTTTTAGATAAACTCGGCGGCTTTGACGAAACATTCAGACTGTCTTTTACCGATGACGAAATATGTATAAGAACTGCAAAACTCGGCTACAGGGTTATATTCATGCCGGAAGGACATGTCATTCATTACGAAAGTATTTCCATGAACAGGGTTTCTATGGTAGAATTTGTACACTGGATTGATTATTTTCACTATATAAAAAAATATCTCGGCAGCTGGCCTGCCCTGTTATTGCTTTATCCTCTTTATCTGTCAGGAAGAATATTGAGATGGATCCTGATAAAACTGGGTATAATAAATAATATAAGGACAAAAAAACTGGAGCTGATGGAAGATTAAAAGAATTCTTTTACTTCTCTGCAGAAACTTCGGAGATACTGTCATAGGAACAGGTATTCTTAATTCTCTGGGAAGAAATTTTCCCGATTATAAGATAGATGTATTTACAAGGCCCGAATTTAAAGATATTTTCCGAGACAATCCTTTCATGAATAACATTTATTACGGGAATTTCCCGGTAGGGACAGAGAAAAATTTCAATTTTCTTACATCTGTCGACCTCATGAAACAGATAATGATGTTAAGAAAATTCAGATATCATATCTGTTTGAATAACATGGGAGACATGAGGGAAAACTTCATAGGTTCCCTTATAAAACCTGAAAAAAATATCAGTGTCATATGGGATAAAGGACATCCATTCAGAAATCTTGTAAGACAGGGAGGAACATATCTTCTGACCATGTCCATTCCCGTAGAAAAAACTCTGTTAAATATATATGATATTAACAACCATATTGCCAGAAGTATGGGATGCACCATTCAGGAGAAACCGGAGATTTATGTGAAAGATTCGAATAAAATAAACAATGTAATAGGCATACATCCTCTGGCAGGTCAGAAACACAAATTATGGCAGTGGAATAAATGGAAAATCCTTATAAAACTCCTTGAAAAAGAACATTTCAATATATGGATTTTCTGTTCTGAAAAGGAAAAAGATAAAATAGAAGATATCTTTGCCGACATAATAAACAAAAATACTGTTATTCAGTGCGGAAATCTGGAAGAATTTTTCAGAAAACTCTCGTCCGTAAAATTATTGATCGGCCTTGACAGTTTTTCCCACCATGCCGCATGGGCTCTCGGAGTGCCTGCCATTATGTTAAACGGAGGAAATGATTACAGAATATGGCTTTCTCCCGGGGCAAAGGTCATTTCAAAAGGTAATACTATGTGTTACCCCTGTTATAACAGACCTGCCTGTGAAGGAAAATATTACGAATACAAATGCATGAAATCCATAGAAGTTGAAGAAGTTTTAGAACTGGTGAAAGGAGCGACCGGTGACCAGTGACCGGTGACCAGTGACCGGTGACCGGTTATATCCCAATTCACTTTTCACTTTTCACTTTTCACTTTTCACGCATCACGATTTTACTATCAATCATTACAGTCACTTACAACTCAAAAGACGTAATTGCAGAATGTCTGTCATGTCTGGAGAAAAAATTGCAGCATATATCTTCAGAGATTATTGTTATTGACAATCATTCCACCGATAACACCATTGAAATAATAAAAGAACAATTTCCTTCTGTTCATGTCATAGAAAATGTTACAAATAAAGGTTTTGCAGCGGCGTGCAATCAGGGGATAAAACATTCATCCGGTGATTTCTTATTATTTTTAAACCCTGATATTATTGCAGGTGAAAAATTTTCATTTTCCCCTATCATTCAATATATAAATGAACATAAAAAAACAGGACTTCTCGGATGCAGATTACTTAATATAGACGGAACAATTCAGACGTCATGCAGAACATTTCCGGATATAATCACCGTAATGTTTAAAAGAATAAGAATTTTTCAGATATTTCCTTATGCCCAGAAAAGAGTGGAAGCATATATAAAACCTTTATCGAATTATGAAGAAATAACTTCTGCAGACTGGTTACTGGGAGCTTTTTTATTTACTAAAAGGGAAATTATTGATGAAGTCGGCATGTTTGACGAACGATTTTATATGTATTTCGAAGATGTAGATTTCTGCCGTCGTGTTCACAGGAAAGGGTATGATGTATGTTATTATCCCTTTATAGAAGTTATTCACCACCATAAAAGAGACAGTGCAAAAGGTTTCAACAGGTTACTGTTAATTCATATATGGAGCGGTATAAAATATTTCTGGAAATGGACTTTTTTTCGTAACGCGTAACGCGTTACGCGTTACGATTCTATTATTCCTTTATCTTCTCCAGTATTTCTTTTGCCTTTTCCGCATATTCCCCGTTCGGGTCAAGTTTCAGATAAATATTTATCTCTTCTTCTGCTTTTATTTTATCATCCTGAAGAGCATATAAGGTACCCAGGGCAAAGTGTGTGACAGGGTAATCAGGATTGATCTCAAGGGCTCTGTTTAAAGACGTAAGAGCATCATCATATTTCTGTAATACTATGAAAGACATACCTTTAAGAACAGATGCATTTAAAACAACAGTGCTATCAGAATTTTTCGTCTGATTTTCCAGTTCTATTGCCCTGTCAAATTCATCCAATGAATCCTTATGTTTTTCCTGTTTCATATAAACAATACCGAGATACAGATGGCCATGAGAATATCCCGGGTCAAGTTCAAGTGCCTTCTGACAGTTTGCCAGGGCTTTCTCTACATCTCCTTTAAACACATAAATCTTACCGAGATTCAAATAAGCATCTACATAGTAGGGGTTGAATTCAAGAGCTTTAGTATAATTGCTTATTGCTTCAGCTATATCTCCGTCATTCTTTTCATAAACTCCCCTGTAAGTATAGGCAAGGGCGAGAGATTTATAGCCTTCAGGAAGTGACTGGTCGAGCTCTATGGCTTTCTTACTCGCTTCAATAGATTTTTCAAAAACACCTGTTTCATTGCTTTTAAAAGGGCCTGCCTTCTGTGCACATGCATCTCCCAGTCCCGCCCAGGCAAGAGCATAGGAAGAATCCTTATTTATCGCATCCTGGAACAACTCGATTGCTCTGTCATTATCTTCTTTTGTATATTTAACATAAAAATCTCTGGCCTTTGCATAGGATATATAGGCAGGGCCGGAAGCAGTAAAATCTTTCTTTACCACTTCTTCCTGTTTTTCACTTAATTTAACACCCATAATATCAGTTACATTTCTGGCTATCTGATCGTGAACACTATTAAGTGGTTCTATATTATTTTCTATTCCCTTAATACCTTCACCCATATATATGGAATCGCTCGTAAAAACCTTAATATCTTTAGTCTTTACATCAAGGGTTTTTGTGGAAACTTTAAATTTATCTCTTGAACTCTGAATAGTTCCCAGCATAACTATATCTGCCTTAAGCATATCAGCAAGCTTAAAAGCAATCTCTTCGGTAATCATTTCATCCTGTCCCAGGCCTATTCTCTTTTTTGCTCTTTCAAGCTGAGTTCTCTCTATAAGGCGCAGTCCTTCTATTGTTGAAAGTTTTGTAATAACAGTATCTGCAAGTCCTGTACCTACATATCTTTCAGCAACGTTGTCAGGAATAATATTAAAAGAAGAAATAGCAAGTATTCTCACGTCTACTCCCCGGCTTTCTCTTGTGTCTGACAGAAAGTAAGAAATGAGAAAAATCAATAAAATTGATAAAATAATAGAGTATTTTTTCATAAAGACCACCCTTTCTTTGTTTAATCGTGACGCGTCCACGCGTGACGCGTGGTTTACATAAACGATGATATTCTCTATATATAACAAATATCTTATATATAAATCATGATAAAGTATATAAATTTTATAATCAATAGTTCTTAATGAAATAATATAATTTTCCTGTAAAAGGATTTTATTATTATATTGAGAATAATTCATTATATTCAATAAATGTTAGCTTACTTCATAACTATATCCACCCGTCACGCGTAACGCGTGACGGGTCACGAAAAAAGTTATGAAACGCTATAACTATAATAATTGAGGAGGGAGATTTTTCATGACTGTTTCAAATAAAAATCTAACAGTAATATTTTTACTTATAATTTTTTGCCTGACCTGTCTTCCGGCTTCATCAGGAGATAAAGCTGCTTCTATTTTATCAACAGTCAACAGAGTGGAATTTAACAGAGGTTCCAAATGGGAACAGGCCAGTAACGGTATGGATCTTTACTTCGGAGATCAGCTAAGAACCCTTGACGACTCAAAGGTCATGCTTATCTTTAACGACGGCACACAGACAAAGCTTGACAGCGATACTACTGTCACATTGAAGAAAAAAGAAAATCAACAGAATCAGGTTGGTATAATAGAAATGATTACAGGAGCCATATGGTCAAAAATAAGACCTACAGAAGAAGGGAAAACTCCTGTCTTTGAAGTACAGTGTCCTACTGCTACATGTGCGGTAAGAGGTACAGAAATAGCCATGAGAGTAAGTAAAGACAGTAAAGAAAATTTCAGGACAACCCTGACAGTAATAAACGGAGAAGCAGAATTTTCAAATCAAAACGGTAAAACTATGGTTCCTGCGAGCTGTCAGAGTCATGCATACAGTGAAAAATCTCCGGCAGAACCGGTAAAATTATCAAAAAACCAGATAGATGCAGAAATTTCCTGGATTGATTTCGGTAACCCCAGGGTAATGGTTATTGTTTCGGAGTTAAATCTCGGCCAGGCCACTCTTGTATCATCCATGGAAAGCCAGATAAACAGCCAGTTAAGTGATGCACACTTTCACCTTATAGATTCAGGTACTATTGATACAATAAGACAGAGCGATGAAGCCAAAAAGGCAGTGCTCGGCGACATGGTGGCTGCAGCCACACTGGGTAAAAGATTCACCTGTGATGTAACGGTGGCAGGCAAGGTGGAGACAATGTTCAAATCGGAAGAAAAAACAGGACAGACTTCACAGGTTATCTGTGAGGCTATATGTGACGTAAAGGTTATAATAACAGATACGGCACAGTTATTATTCTCAAAAACCATTACAGCAGAAGGAAGAAGCCTTTCTAAAGATGCAGCAGGAAGGGCAGCCCTTGAAAATATTTCAAAGAAAATAGCAGGAGACCTTGTATGGGAAATACCGCTTGGGTATACCAAGGCCCGGCACGGAAGAAGGGCGACTCAGGTAATAATAGGTAACTGCTCCTTTACGGAAAGAGATAAAGTAATAGAATATTTAAATACCATACCCGGTCTTGAAGGAAAGGTTTTCCCGAGAAGCTTTGAAAATTCCATAGCAATAATAGATGTGGAATATGAAGGAACATCGGAAAAACTGGTTCATGAATTAATAAAAATAACGTCTTTAAAACTTGATGTTACCGGGGTGACTATGAACAGAATTGAAGCAAAAATTTTAAAATAAATTATTTTAACTATAGTTTTGCACTTTAAAAAAATTATAATTTCTTACATAAAGGCTCAAAGAGCTATTAGCTTTTAGCGTATGTTCCTTAGTCTAATTGCTCATAGCTAACTGCTAATAGCTAATTAGCCTTATATTTTTAAGAAATCAGTAAAAAATTTAAAAAAAAATTTATTTTTTGGTTTAAAGTAAGAAGGAAATAAAGAATAGACATTGAAAATATATTAGCTATTCTTAGAGAAATTTAATTTAAAATATAAAATAATTAAGGAGGTGAATCTTTTAAAATTTAATCTGCGGTTAGTGAAGATGCATTAATCACACAATATATCTATTTGTTTAAAAGAAAAAGGAGAAAATAGTCATGAAAAAATTTGCAATTTTAATCGCCATGGTTCTCGTACTCTCTATGATTTTCTGTACAGTAGTAATGGCACAGGAATCATCATCATCAGATAAAGGCACCAGAAAAGCCGGAGCAATAGCAATAAAAGCCGGTGTCACAATAATGCCTGATAAAGATTTCGACAGTTATACCCTTGGTTCAAACCCCCAGCCAATAGTTCGCAACTGGCCCGGAAGAAACGGTTTCACAATTGAAGGTTCAGTAACTGCATACAGCACAGATTATGTGGACATTGACGGAGCCATAGGCGTTGTATTCAATGCAGAACAGACAGTTACACAAGTAGAACCAGGTTATTTTGGGAAACTCGGCTACGGAAAAATAACCAATGTATATTATCTGGGCGGTCTCAATATATATCCGACAAAGAAAGATTTCTTCTTCGGTTTCCATGCCGGTGGAGTTACTTCTTATTACGGTGATTACACCTATACAGATAGCACAACTGGAACCGTAACATTATCCGGCGGAGACAGCGAAACAAACTTCATGTTAAGAGTCGGCGGCGGTATTGACACAAAACATATTATTGTTCAGGCTTCCTACATAATGATTCATCAGTCAGAAGCACTGAGCGATAGTCTGATTGGCTCATTATACGTACCATCTCTTAACAGACATGGTTTCCAGATCCTTGGCGGTTACAAATTCTAATATTATTTAGAATAAAAAAAGGCGGGATTTTATCCCGCTTTTTTTATTGTTTAAATAAAAAAGGCGGAATAACATTTCCGCCATTTTTATTTTATTTATTCTGTTATATTAACTGGCTTTTTTAACCCTGTCTTTATAACATTCTCTGCAATAAACAGGACGACCCTCTTTGGGCTCAAAAGGTACCTGAGTTTCTACATTGCATGCTGCACATACTGTAGTATGAAGTTCCTTTTTACCGCCACGTCTCTTTTTTGCAAGTCTGCACTGAGGACAACGGCCTGGTTCGTTTTCAAAACCCTTTTCTGCATAAAATCTCTGTTCACCTGCAGTAAAAGAAAATTCTTTACCACATTCCTTACAGGTCAAAGCTTTGTCATCGGACACTTTTAATCTCCCTCCTTTTATACCTAAGACTTCCTGTGCTCGATTTTCTTTTTCCCGGACCATTAAGAGAGATTAAAAGTGGCAACCTGAGTTTAATTCCGACGTATTCTTATCTCCTGCCGGAGATGACATTGGGTGAAACACCAGAAAAAGACCTTAATCTTACCTGATATAACCCGCAGGTTACGCCTCAACCTTTTTAATAGAATTATATAAAATAATTCCTAATAACAAGGTTCTTTATCACAGGACACATTACCCTTATGATAAAAAACTAGATAATAGTTAATACCAAGGGACCTAAACTTTATCTCTCCTGTTATTTTTGAAATAAACAGGAAAAAAGTAAATCTAAAAGCACTGAAAAGTTAATATTCCACAGTTAAAGCACCTTTACCATATGTGACATACTGTAAGGGCCTTAAACTATGGCATTTTATTCCTTTAATTATACAATATATTTAGATTATGTCAAGTAATCTTTTTCTTATCATTAACATGGAGTATTTTAATGGCCTCCAGGGCAGTTTTTATGGCTTTTTCTACAATTGCGTCCTTCTCTGTAACACCTGAGAACGGTTTTTCATCATAGGTTTCTCCTATAATAGCAACTACCTCGGCAGCTCTGAGCTTTTTAAGAGAAGATAGAATAAATATGGCAGAAGCTTCCATAGAAGTAGCGAGGACATTGGCTTTTCTCCAGCATGTCCAGAGTTTTGCATTTTCCTCATCCATAGGATGATCCTGATTGATTTCCGTATAAAAAGCATCCTTACAATGGGTAATACCGTAATGGTAACTGTATCCAAGTTTTTTTACCGATTCTATAAGGGCTGACAGCGTTACAAAATCAGGGGCTGCAGGGTAGCTGAGCGGTATATACTGCCTGGTAGTGCCTTCCTCTCTTACGACTGCCGTTGCCATTACCAGATCTCCTGGTTTTACCCACGGTTGAAGAGATCCGGCTGTACCAACCCTTATAAAGGTATCCACTCCTACCCTGGCCAGTTCTTCAACACATATGGCAGTTGAAGGGCAGCCTATTCCTGTAGATACGGCTGAAATTTTTATTCCGTCTACTGTGCCGGTATAAGTGACATATTCACGATTTTGAGCTACTTTTTCTGCTTTATCAAAAAATTTAGCAACAAAGGGTACTCTCCCCGGATCTCCTGTAAGAATGACGTACCGGCCTGCATCACCCTTCTTTAAGGAGACATGATATTGAATCTCCTGCATAGAATTAACTCCTTTTAATAAAAAACTGTGTTTTAAAAACGGAATTCCTAAATTCGACAGGTTAACAGAAATTCCTACAAGAAAAATAAAAATAGTGAGTCGTGAGTCGTGAGTGGATAATCTCTTTCACTCACTACTCACTATTCACCGCTTACTCGACAAATGCCTCCAGGGCATCTTCAAAACATTTCATAGGAGCATATAATATACCTGCTCCTACCTGGCCTACACCCGGTTTTTTATGGGCTATTCCCGTATTTATAACAGGAGATATCCCTTTTTCTATTACCCTGCAGAGGTCAATTCCTACAGGGGTTCCTCGAAAATCCAGAGTCGGCATCTGATAATCTCTGTGTTCTGCAACGGTTATTTCGTACATCTCTCTGGTAAATTTTATTGAATCAGAAGGGGTACCGCCTATAAATTTCACGATAGCAGGGGCAGAGGCCATAGCAAATCCGCCTATACCCGCAACTTCAGACACAGTGCTGTCTCCGAGATCTCTGTTGGCATCTTCGGCTGTAAACCCGGGAAAATAAAGACCTCTTGGTTCACCTGCCTGTGCAGTAAACCATCTATCTCCAAGACCTGCTATTCTTATACCTATATCAGTTCCGTTTCGTGCCATGGCAGATACAAGGGTGCTGTCCTTAAGGCCGAATATCGTATCGGTACTGGCCTTGCAGGCTGCCATAGAAAGGTTGAGAAAACTGTGCACATTTGAGGTTATAAAAAGAAATATTTCACTTATTACTTCTTTAGACAATTCGGATTTCAGTAAATAAGGAGTGATTTCCTTTAAAAACATAGTAGATGCAGCCACATTTCTGTTATGGCATTCATCGCCCATTTGAAGGGCCTGGGCGGTGAGATTTTTTATATTTATACCTCCCGATAGCCTTACGGCTCCCTGAAGAGCAGGGCCAAGGACATGCTCCATCCATTTAAGTCTATCAATAACTTCTTTATCATATGCTCCAAATCTGAGTACTTTACCGAGGCCTTCATTCAACGTGCAGTAAGCTCTATTGCCGAAGGTCTGATTTTCCACACAGTAAACATACATGGAGGGAGCAACGATACCTGCCATAGGTCCGACTGAACTGTGGTGATGACAGGGAGAAAATTCTATTTCTCCTCTTTCAAGGATTTTTTCCGCCTCCTCCGGTGTTTCTGCCAGTCCTTCATATATAAGAGCACCCATACAGGCACCTCTTACAGGACCGCACATTCTTTCCCATGTTACAGGAGGCCCTGCATGAAGAAGCATTTTTTTATGCATGCCAGGAATAACATCTATAGCTTTCCTGACATCAAACAGCACAGGCTGGGCATTTATAATCCGTTCAACACCTTCTTTATTGGCTCTTTCTGACAGTTTTTTTAGTTTTAACAGAGCGGAAATTAATTTTTTATTACCCTTTGCCGGAGGAGTCCAGTCTATCTGAAGGACTTTAACATTCTGCTTTATCATAGAATTATGAAAAGTTTCAAGACCCATGTTGATGACTTTCATTTCTTTTCCGAAAATATCACTGATTTTTGACATTATAATCACCTTTCTGTTTTTAAGAGTGAAAAGTGAAAAGTGAAAAGTGAAAAGTGAGGATCAGGTCTGCTGCTCACTGCTCACCACTCACTACTCACCTCTGTTAACTACCATTGCCGAAAATCTTGCTGCCTGGGCATTTGAAGGCATAACTATTACACCTGCATCTTCAAGGATTTTTTTCTGTAATTCTCTGTTCTGAGGATCCTTTGAAGTACCTGTAATAGAAGCAACACAGGAAATATATCTTCCCTCTTCTGCAGCGATATTTTTAGCTTTTACCACGGCAGAAGCAATCTCTCGAGCCGGGTTCTCATGTGCTCCCAGTCCCAGGACTACATCCATTAAAATTACTGCACATTCACGATCTTTAGCCTCTTCTATAATACGTTCTTTTCTGGATGTAAAATCTATCATGGGATGGGGTACTCCCCTTGTAAATTCATCATCACCCATATCTACAAATGTGTGGGCCACACTTTTCCTGCTGTTTTTCAGTTTCAATTCTTCCCTTATGGGAGCATTTGAATTTATCCTTATGCCCAGGTCATCAAGGACTATATTTGCCTCTTCACATACAGAACCTCCCGAATAAAGTCCTCTGATATATTTCTGATCACAGGAAAATTTACTGTATTCTTTTTCTGCCAGTATTTTTATTTTTTCAACTGAATCATTAAAGTCCATCTTTTTATATTCTTCTTTTTTCACCAGTGCCATAGCCATATGAGCCGCTTCTTCAAGTGTCTTTGCTACTTTATATCCCCTATTTTTACTTTTTTCCACATTACCTCCCAGGAAATTTATTATAAAAGGTTTCGGGCAATTTTTCAGAAGATCTAAAATTTTATCTTCCACTTCAGAAGATGGCGGTTTGGATATAAGTAATATTATTTCCGTATCTTTATCCTCTATAAGAGCCTCCAGAGCACCGATCATAGTCATGCCTCCCACTCTGGCAGACAGATCCCTTCCTCCTGTTCCTATTGCCTGGGATATACCGAAACCGGCATTTGTTATAAGAGAGGTTACTTCCTGAATACCTGTACCTGAAGCTCCCGCAATACCAATATTGCCACTGTTTAAAATATTGGCAAAACCTAAAGCCACATTGTTTATAATAGATGTTCCGCAGTCAGGCCCCATAAGTAAAAGACCCTTTTCCCTGGCAAGAGTTTTAAGTTCTATTTCATCTTCCACAGAAACATTATCACTGAATAACATTACATGAAGTCCGTTCATAAGAGCTTTTTCCGCTTCCCATCTGGCATAATCTCCGGGAAGAGAAATAACAACCATATTGGCATCCATCAGGTTTAAAGCTGCTTCTATAGATTTTGGCGTAACAGAACCTGTATCGTCCGAAGAAGGTTTCTTTTTACTGGATAGAAAATCTTCTATTTCCTCCAGTATTTTATCCATATCTGCATTATTCTCAAGAGACAAAGCTATTAAAAGATCATTCGGCCCTGCTTCTTTTCCTTCCTCTGTAAGTAAAGAGTCTGAAGAGAGCAGTTCCCTGTTGTTATCCGTACCCATCATAACAGAAGCTTTTATTATGCCGTCCATATCTTTAATCTGATTTGAAACAAGCATTAAAAGAACTGAATCCAGGTATCTGTTCTTTTTCACAATGTTTTTTACACTCATAAAATATCTCCTTTCACATTTAGCTGTCAGCTTTATCAGTTGCAGCGAGTTATCAGTAAATATACTGAGATAAACATAAAATAATACATGTGTGACGGGAGGGAAAGGTATTTATAAATAGTCTCTTTCTTCGCGTCACACGTCACGATTTAATATATTTGAGACAGTTATTTAATTGTCATTCCTTAAATGCTTATGCTCAGGTCAGTAAAAGACATCCGGTTAATATGCCGGTAACTATAACAGTACCTGAACTGGCACCATAGGACAAAAGGTTTATTAAAGGCTTTTCATCTAAAGGTGACGCAGAAAATAAAACATCTAAAAATTCAAAAACACTCTGAGAAAATCTTCCTTCAAGAGAAAAAGAGAGAAATCTGGAACTGATAAAATTTGTTTTTTCTACGTTCAGATCTTCTTTTATAATATGCAGTATAACACTGGCTTTATCTGCCGTATCTAAAATTCTGGTGAAATAATAAAGTGCTCCCAGAAGACCTACCAGAAAATCATCACCTGCCGGTGTAAGTCCTTCACCTGTACCTATAATTCTACTCAGAGCACTGTTAATCCTCCCTCTGTTATGCTCCTTTATTGCTTTAATTAAAGAATTTATACTATCATATAAAGGTACTGCAATAGAAGGATTTTGCACTGATAAAAAGGTTTCTTTTATAATTTCTTCCGGATCTGAATATTTTTTAGAAGCAAGAAAAGAGAGAAAAGAAAAAAAGTTTTTTTTCAATTTATCCGTATTTATCTTACCGGGTGAATATTCCCAGAGAGGAATGTTATTGAAATTTATAAAAATCTCTTTATGCAAACATATTCCACTTTCAGCACATATCACACTATGTCCGGTATTTAAACCGAGATTCAGAAAATCGTATCTGCCTGAAACCATTATGACATTGGGGCCGTTTCCTCCTGAAATTATTGAAATCATATCACAGCCGGAGGTCTTTAAATTAATTGCTCTCCGAAAAATACTGTGGATAATACATTCTATTTCACAGGAAATCAATAAATCCATCAATCTTTTATCTATAGATATAGCATCTATATACATAATTAATCCTGATTCTGAAAAGAATATTTCTCTGTATAAATACAAACAGTCAGAAAACAGGTAAGGGAAATTCTTCTGTTCTCTGACTGTATAAAAAAATTATGACTGTGTTTTACCGGCCTGTTCCTGTTGTAATTCTTCTTTAGACTTTAACATATCAGGTTTATCCACACTGCTTCCGACAAGACCGAGAGCTGTTCCTACTA
>JBEHWO010000006.1:0-51962 GCA_040217695.1 Vulcanimicrobiota bacterium
GCCAGATAGATGGGCATTAAAAATGAAAAAAAAGCGTGAAAAAAGAGAATTACAAATAGAATTGCCCCGGGAGATATACCGAAAATACGGCTTTCGTCAGATCTTAATCCGTAAAAGGTAACTTTCGTTACATAGGTTTCCGTAATAATCCCGACGAGAGAACCGAAGATATACATGATATAAAAGTTTTTTTCTTTTCGCCTCATCAGTGCATCGAGGAAAAAAATATAGATAAGCCCGTAAGCCAGATATATAAATGGATTAAGAAGAGCCAGAGGATAATTTGTGGACAGTACTTCTGCCCAGAAGGAACCGAGAGCAGCAAAAGTTATGTAAAATACGTATTTTTTAAAAGATTCTTTCATAAAATGCTCCTTTTATATTTTTTGCTCCTTAAAAAATTCCCATATAATCTCACTTGCGTTAATATCCCTGCAGGTTTTTCCCACAATATTCTCCGGCAGATACTGCCACCCTCCGGGCCATGTATGGCCTCCTCCTTCTATTGTATAAAGGATTACTTCTGTGCCGCCTTTCCCTTCACTGTAAATTTTTTCTTCTACTTTCGTCCCATCTTCCGGATCTTTATCAGGAATAGCTATTATTCTTGCCTGTGGTTTACAGTGATTGTAATGTATCCAGAATTTTACAGTCTCTTCCGTAGAGAGGACTTTATCTCTGCTTTTACCAAGAAATTTTATTTCTCCTCCCTTCCATACAACTTTATCTTCTGTTCCGTTCATTATGAGCATGGAAACAGATTTTCCGGGTTTTTGATTTTTATATAATTCTTCTGACAGAGCTGCCTCAACCGGAGCAAAGGCGGCAATTTTATCAGGTATCTCGAAGGCCAGTCTGTAACACATGTGACCTCCGTTTGAAATTCCTGTGACATAAACACTGTTTTTCTCTATATTTAAATTCTTCTCCAGATGATCAATAAGAGAGGATATGAAACCCGCGTCATCAATATTTTCCCTTGATGCTTTTTCATCCATTTTCCTTCCGTCATTCCACTGTTTATCTATTCCTTCAGGGTAGACAGTAATGAAACCTTCTTTTTCCGCTACTTTACTGAATTATGTGAGTTTTTCCATAGCCTTTGCATTGCCGTAACCTCCGTGAATTGCTATTACAAGAGGAACAGATCTGCTTTTATCATAAGATGACGGAATAAAAATACCAAAGGTTCTTTCAAGATCCTTACATGTTATGCTGCAACTGTAATAACCGGGCTTATGAGGGACAGTATTTTTTTCTTCTGTTTTCACCTGTCTGCAGCATAGATTTAATATGATTATAAAAAAACACAGGGAATAGAAAATAAGATTTACTTTCCTCATAAAAACTTTCCTTTCTGATTTTACCTTTTTCCATTCAGATGGCCTGAATTCCTGCCTGCCACGTACATAACATCAGGCACAGGGTGTTAATGTTGTACCTGTGCCTGATGCTGACCTGACCATTTCCTCCTGTCACGCGTTACGCGTCATGCGTCACGAGATCATATCATAATTACTGCTGCTGTACTTTCGTCAATCCCAGTAACGTACCAATCCAGACTGTTTTACCGTCAGGATCAAGAGACAGAGCGGCATAGAAATTATTGTATCTAAACTCTCCGGGCCCTACTTTCGTCGTGAAACGGACATTGGTGAGATCTGTTCCGTCAAGGCCGGTTAAATACCATCCATCCGTAGTTTTATTGTAAGTATACACAGTGTTTGAAGGAAGGCTGATTTTCGATACAAGGGACGGAACTGCAATGTTGTTGTTTACGCTGGCTACGGTAAATGTGCCGTCAGGCCTCAGATTTGTACGGACAAAACCAGGCTGTGTTACACCTGCCTGGAAAGTGCTGTTCGGGTCATCGTTTCCGTAATTGTTTTCGGCATAAATATTAACGCTACTTCCGTCTTCTCCGGGTGATACTATAAGAGAATTTTCATCGCTCACTGCCGCATTCTGCCCGAAGGGTGCTATCTGTGCAAAGAGTCTTTTTTCGCCGGGAAGCAGAGTGGATTCTGTACGATAGACATTGATATTCATAAATTGTGCATTGTCTGCAATGGTAACAAAGCGGCGATTGCCCATATTGAAGAGTGTCGGCGTTGTGCCGGAACCATGGCTGACCTGGCCTGACTTTATGCCGGTACCATGGTCATAATCTGCATACCAGGAAATGACAGGAGTCCCGTCCAGTGCTGCAGTTAAACGATACAGACGGTATGTTGTCAGGATATATACTCCTGATGGATCACTTTCACTTTCTCCCTCATCTACACAGTGGGAATTGGCAATTTCCTGATACCCTCCGTCATACTGAGGCTGCAGTTTTCCCGTGTTGTTCGGATCATTCAGATTTATCCAGTGTATACTTCCGCCCGGTGTGATTGTGCAGATAATTGCCTTGTTCGTAGTAACCCAGATATTTCCTGATTTGTCCGGTACTGCTGCATATAATGAAGGTGTCTTGCCACCCGGTACAGGGGTGTTTCCGATAGCTCCTATGACATTATAGTCAGCATCTGCCGTATAACCGTCTATACCTCCGGCAGTTGAAGGGGTGCGCCTGAGTATCTTCAGATGGCCATCCGGTAAGGCTGTAACCATACGATACTGGTTGTCCTGATAAAAATATCCTGCACCGCCGAAATCTACCTTTCCTGCTGTAATATCAGCAGGTTTATTAAAGGAGTATAAAGCAAGAATGTCCAGGGTGTTACGGTCAATTGTAAGCACATATCGTTCAAAATATGGGTCACTGATATTTTTTAACATACCGGAAGCTATTGTTTGAATATTTCCGTCTCCATCAAAAGAATGGGCCGCACATTCTCCGACTAAGATCTCACGGTTTTGCCCTGTAACGGGATCCTTGATGTTTGTCACATTCAGTTGAGAGATTTTTTGCTCAGTGCCAGGGTTTGGCCCTGCATAGGGATAACTGTCAGTCATATAGGAATCACAGTGGACATTGTTTGTAGGATTCAGGGACATTAGTGGATTTTGCCATATGTAGAAAGAATAATTTTTAAAGCTCCTTAAGGAGCCGGAGTCGCCGCATCCGTTCAGAAACATAACTGCTACAGCAATCATCACTACTAGTCCGAGTTTTAGAGTTTTCATTCAAAATACCCCTCCTTAATTAATGTAATTATTTTTTACCCTGTTCCATGGGATAATTATATTTCTATACTTATACAAAATACCCTTGGAACTGAGAAAAATAATTAACCCGTACTATGGCTGAAATCTGGCATAGGCAAGCCATCACATTTGTTCGAACTTATCCATGACTTTTAATGCTTCTTTCTGAAATTCCTTTTCTGTTTCAAAGTTTTTGCCTGAAGACATGTATATTTAACATTTCTTTTACTGACCTGAGCATAAGCATGTAATAAAAGTTTTCCTCCCGTCACGCGTTACGCGTCACGAGAGCAAATATATATTATTTATGCTCACTACAGTAATCTGAGTTTACCTGAAGATAAAACTTTTCCCTTTTCCCTGAGACAGGATTTTCAGGAAAACAGGTAAATTGAATGAAACGAAAGGATGTCTATTATTTGTTTACAACCGGTGTTATTGGAGGTGTTGGAGCAACTGCTCCGTTGACTATATATGAAATATAATTGCCCGGGCCGGCGGCATTTATATTATTACTGCCTGTGTAATCCTGACCTCTTTCATAAAGGCTTTTGTTATACCATGCTTCTACTCTGTATGTACCGGCAGAAAGATCTGTAAATATATATCTTCCTGCCAGATCTGTTGATTGACTGCTTATAAATCTGTCTGATTGGCCTTTTATCAGGTATAAGCGCACATATGCAGCAGGTACAGGCATATCGCTGTTTGTAACAATCCCTGCTATTGTTATATCAGTACTATCATATGTCGGATCGGAAGATGTAATAACTCCTTCTCCGCATCCTGCTATTCCGGTGAAAATCATTATTACCGGTATGAAAAGATATAATTTTTTTATCAAACCACTCATCCTTTATATAACTCCATAATAAGGTAGAAACAAATTTTACAGGGTATGTCAGAGTAATGCAGAAATAATGCCATTATATAAAATGGTTTACAAAAAATAATTCAGAGAGTACAATAAGATAAGTTTGTAAACAGGAGGCAATATATGGATATAGGCAAAACTCTCTATGTGACAAATCGCAAGGACTGGCGTCTCTGGCTCGAGAAAAATTATGAAACGGAAAAAGATATATGGTTGATTTATTATAAAAAACAATCTTCCCGTCCCAGGATTCCATATGATGATGCAGTGGAAGAGGCTCTGTGCTTCGGATGGATAGACAGTATTATGAAAAAAATTGACGAAGAAAAATTTGCTCAGAAATTTACTCCCGGGAGAAATAATAAGAAATGGTCTGAACTGAATATAAAAAGAGTCAGAAAAATGATAGAAGAAGGGAAGATGACAGAAGCGGGGCTGAAAAAGATCGATAAAGCATTGTTGAATGAAGATCCGAAAAAGAAAGATTCTCCGTCTGAAGCTGTTTCATATCTGGAAGAAGCATTGAAAGATAGTGTAAAGGCTCTGGATTTTTTTACATCCCTTGCCCCGTCTTATAAAAAACATTATATAAAATGGACGGAAAGCGCAAAAAGGGAAGAAACAAGAATGAAACGCATTAAAGAAGCCATAGAACTTCTGGAAAATCATCAAAAACTCGGTTTGAAATAGTTCAAATTTTTTACGGCACGACTACTCTATAATAAACTTTCAGGAGGAATCACAATGGAAATTTTGTTTGAAGGAGAAAGCTATTTTGTACGTCATCTTGAGTCAGAAGATGGTGATAATATACAGTCTCTCTGTGAAAGGTGCAGTGATTATTTTGAACTTATAACGGGATTGCCTCCCGGCCCATCGGAAGGTCTGAACCTTTTTTTGAGTCTTCCTCCCGGACGTGACCTGTCAGATAAGATTTTTGTCGGTATTTTTGACAGAAATGAGAATTTGTTCGGCCTTATAGATGTAATCAGGGATTACCCGCAGGCAGGAGTATGGCATATCGGGCTTATGCTGCTTCATCCTGATAAGAGAGGAAAGGGCCTTGGACGGGAAATA
Organism: Vulcanimicrobiota bacterium; assembly: GCA_040217695.1. Taxonomy (GTDB): domain Bacteria; phylum Vulcanimicrobiota; class SpSt-956; order SpSt-956; family JAKJGF01; genus CALARM01. Next base: position 5,102 of record JBEHWO010000006.1, read on the forward strand.
TATAAATCCTTTGAAAAATGGGCAGGTAAATCGGGAGCAAATACTATCAGACTTGGAGTGGCAGGGCAGAATGAAGGAGCTATAAAATTCTGGACCGGTGCAGGATTTTATGTGACAGAAAAACGTAAGCCGGAAAAAACAGGAAATAAAATGAGCGTAATCATTGTGATGACCCGTCCGATTGTGTAATCTCAGTATGATTTCATATCCCGTTTTTTTGCTCCCGGTGCAGGAGTAGATGAAGATCCTGTAACAGGTTCTGTTCACTGTGTATCAGGGCCTTTCTGGGGAAAGAAACTGAATAAAAATGAACTCACCGGTTATCAGGCCTCGGCAAGGGGAGGTACTGTCAGAGTCAGGCCCGGAGGAGATAGAGTTTATCTGTCCGGACAGGCTGTGACAGTTTTAAAGGGAGAATTTCTTGACATATAATCGAAAAAACTGGGAATAATATATTTATGGAAAGAGAGATTTTACTGATCTGAGCATAAGCAAATAATAAATTATTTCTTCCCGTCACGCGTGACGCGTCACGAGATTTTTATATGAATTATTTATGCTCATGTCAGTAGATTATTACAGGAGGTGCTTTTGGGGATAAAGATAAAGAGGGATTCTCCGGTTTTTTTCGTTGCTCATGGTAGTTCTCGCCATAATTTTTATAAGGAGCATTATCAGAATAAGCGGTACTGCCAGGGAAGAATGACTCAGTCACCTTGTTGTATCCGGACTTCTCTTTTTTACAGTCGCAGGAATAACACTGAATATAAAGATGAACAGTTTCTTTGGTTCCAATATGGATAATTATATTTCTGTACTTGTCGTGAAGAAATTGCAGTTTTTAGTGGTTTTCTTTATGCTCTTAATTGTTCCGGCCCTTTTTATCTGTGAAGAATATCTGGTGAAACGGAAATTATCGGCCGATGTGAAAGGTGTGTGATATTATGACTGACCTGATTCCAGAAGAAATACTGTTCGGAAATCCTGTAAAATCAAAACCTGAAATCTCTCCTGACGGAAAACAGGTAGCCTATCTGGCGCCTGTAGAGAATGTGTTGAATATATGGGTAAAAACTATTGGCCATGAAGACGACAGAGTCATAACAAAAGAGAAACACAGGAGTATAATCACTTATTTCTGGGCCTATAATATGAGACATGTAATTTATCTTCAGGATATGGGAGGTAATGAAAACTGGAATTTATATTCAGTCGATTTAAAAACAGAAGAGATTAAAAATTTAACCCCTTTCCCGGATGTTCAGGTCAGAATAATTGCTTATGACAGACATTTCCCCGATGAAATACTGATTGGCATGAATAAAGAAGACAAGAACAAACATGATGTTTACAAACTTTTTCTTACTTCGGGAGTTCTGGAACTGGTGGTTAAAAACCCTGGTAATGTAACGGTATGGTTAAATGATGCAGATTTTAATATAAGAGCAGCACTGAACAGAAGAACTGACGGAGGCTCTGACCTGTTAATTAAAAAAGATAAAGATTCTGCGTGGGAAACGTTGCTTACCCGTGGACTGGAAGATTCTTTTCATTTCAGATTAATCTCTTTCAGTAAAGACGGTAAATATATTTACCTTATGGATGCCGGAGATGCAAATACGGCCCGTGTGGTTAAAATAGATATTGCTACAGGTATAAGGGAAGTAATTGCCGAAGATCCGGGATATGATGTATTTCATTACCTGATGGATTGCAATACCTGTGAAATTCAGGCTGTGGCCTTTTACAGAGAAAAACTTGAATGGTCAGTGCTGGATGAGACAATAAAAGATGATTTTCAATCCGTCGAGAAACTTGACAGGGGAGATTTTTTTATCAGGAGAAATATTGATGATACCGTATGGATTGTCAGTTTTTCTAAAGATACAGATCCTGGGAGCCATTATGTTTATTATAGAAAATCAAAGAAAGGTCAATTCCTTTTTTCAGAGCATCCGGCTTTGAAAAATTATACCCTGGCAAACATGGAACCTGTAACTTTTACTGCCCGTGACGGATTGACCATACATGGCTATCTTACCTGTCCTCCGGGGAAAGAGAAAAAAAATCTTCCTCTCGTATTACGTGTACACGGAGGGCCATGGAACCGGGATATCTGGCTTTATACACCGGAAGTTCAGCTCTTTACAAACCGTGGTTATGCCTGCCTTCAGATTAATTATCGTGCTTCCAAATCTTATGGAAAGGATTTTTTAAATGCCGGTGACATGGAATGGGGGAGAAAGATGCTTTATGATCTGGCAGACGGAGTTAAATGGGCAATCAACAGGAATATTGCAGACCCGGAAAAGATTGCTGTTTTCGGACGTTCCTACGGAGGATATGCGGCACTCACAGGAGCTACTTTTACACCTGAATTGTTCTGCTGTGCCGTGGATATATATGGTATAAGCAATCTTGTAACATTTATGAAAAATATTCCTCCTTACTGGAACACGGATTTTAAAGCATTGCTTGTGAAAAGGGTTGGCGATCCTGAAACTGAAGAAGAGTTTTTAAAATCCCGTTCTCCTCTGTTTTATGCCGACAGGATAAAAATTCCAATGCTCATAGCACAGGGAGCCAATGATGCCCGTGTCAAACAGTCGGAATCGGAACAGATTGTAGAGGTTTTAAAAAATAAAGGTGTTGATTATGAATATATCCTGTTCCCTGATGAAGGACACAGTATTGTCAGGCCTGAAAATAGAATAAAACTTTATTCTGCAGTAGAAAAATTCTTCGCAAAACATTTAGGAGGAAGATTTGAAGAATAGATTCCGTAAAAGTCAGAAAAAAGGAGATATAATATGTGGTTTGTGAATGATAAAACCCTGGAATTTCTCAGCAATAAAATAGAAAAAGAGAAATTTAACGTAATAGAAAACCTTAAATTCAAAGGTTTTACAGAGAAAGAAATTTCTTTAAAATTAAAAGATTTCGATAAAGATGAAATACATATGGTTTTAAAATACATGTCCCGGATTCACCATAAACCGGGAATAAAAAAACAGGTGGCCTTTGTTTTTTCCTGCCCGGGAAGGCATGAAGAAACCCTTAAAAGACCTGCGGCAAAAATGACGGGGAAAAACCTGGAAATACTCATGAATATTTTAAATGAGAAGAAAATCTTACCATATAAAATTACCTATGAAGACATTACCATTACAAATGCCTGGGACAGAGTCGAATATGAGGAGAAAACCGGGAGAAGTGAAGCAGATAAAGAGGAAATCCTGGCGGAAGATAATCTAAAAAGGCTTACCGGTGAACTTTCTGGTATTGAAGATTATGTTATATGCTGCGGAGATAAAGCATTTATTGGAGTTAAAGAACTGGGATTGAAATGCAGGGTTGTTAAAATCAGACATCTTGGTATGAGAGGATTGAGCAATATTAAATTTGATGTCACGGGAAATAAGATTTTAGCCGGTGAAAAAGACAATACTGTGAAAAGACTCGAAGTTGTTGCGAAAAATATTGCAGATTACATAGGGAATAAGAAAATTATTAAAGAAATGGATACTGCTTCAGGTTATGATCGGTGGGCTCCTGTTTATGAAAAAGACGGCAACCCCATGGTAAATCTTGATGAACTGGTATTTTCAGAGGAATTTACCTTTAATGTAAAGGGTAAATCCGTTATAGATCTAGGATGCGGCACAGGCCGTCATTCTATAAAATTTGCAGAAAAGGGTGCTTCTGTTACAGCTTTAGACATATCTTCCGGTATGCTCAAAGAAGCACTTGAGAAAAAGGGCAGTGAAAAAGTGAAATTTATCTGCCATGATCTATCCGATAAATTACCTGTTCCTGATGAAAATTTTGATTTTGTCATAAGTTCCCTTGTCCTTGAACATATAGAGAATCTTCTTTGTTTTTTTAAAGAGACAAAAAGGGTATGTAAGAAAAAGGGGAAGATATTTATTACAGCCATGCATCCTTCCATGATGCTCCTTGACGTGCAGGCCAATTTTAAAGATCCTGCTACAGGAGAAGAAATAAGGCCGAAAGGTTACCCGAATCAGATGTCTGATTTCGTAAATGCCATTATTAAATCAGGTCTGAAGATTGAGTCTTTTAAGGAATATTTCTGCACAGCAAACTTTATAGAGAAATTTCCCAGGGCAAAGAGATTTCTCGGATGGCCCATGCTTACACTGTTTATACTGAGAAAATAAACCGGAAAAAATTTTGAAGCTTCAAGCGAAATATAATATTTAAGAGGATTTTTTATGCAAAAAAGAGAAGGTTATTTATATAGATTATTTAAATTTAAGAAATAAAAGAAGGATAAAAAATTGTCAAAAATTTTAATAGGGAGGTGTTTTATGAACACAAAACTTTGTATTATAATAACATGTTTGCTTCTATTGATTTCCTTTATGTCAGCCTGTGGCAATGATAGTAACGTTATTTCAGTGATCACTCCCACTCCGACCACTTCGGCCACTCCGACCGGTATGCCTTCAATGGTACCAATTACAGGAGGAACTTTTAATATGGGCAGTACCGTCAGCACATCGGAACAACCGGTTCATAAGGTTACAGTAAGTTCATTTCGTATGTTCACGTATGAGGTGACAAATTCGGAATATGTATTATTTTTAAATGCTCAGGGCAATCAGACAGAGGGTGGAGTCAGCTGGATTAATATAGTGGAAGATTATTATCAGGGTATAAGGGGAGGACCTGAGGCAGGAACATTTTCTGTAAGGTCCGGTTATGAATCCCGTCCCGTCGTATATGTATCATGGTACGGAGCAGTGGCATACTGTAACTGGCTGAGTGAACAGCATGGGTTAACTCCATGTTACGGGCCGATAAATAACAGGGGAGACGACCCTTCTGTATGGAGGACATTAAATGGTTACAGACTTCCTGCTGAAGCAGAATGGGAATATGCATGTCGCGGCGGAAATACTGCAGATTATTACTGGGGCGAATTCAGTCCTTCCCCTGCCTCTATAGCTAAGTACAGCTGGTACTGGGATAATGCCGAAGAAGGATATGAAAACGAAGTTAACCCGAACGATCATGGTGCCGGAAAGAGGAACGGCCATAATGCAGGTCAGAAACTTCCGAATGCTTTCGGCCTCTATGATATGAGCGGAAATGTATGGGAATGGTGCAGTGACTGGAACAGTACAACTTATTACGGAGTAAGCCCTGATACCAATCCTTCAGGCCCCGGTTCCGGAACTCTCAGGGTACTGCGCGGAGGAAGCTGGCATTCTACTTCCGAGTTCTGCCGGTCTGCCTGCAGAAACTGCCTTGCTCCTAACTATTATTTGAATTGCCTGGGCTTTCGCCCTGTCAGAAACTATTGAGATATCCCGAGGTTGAGATTATGAAAAAAATGTTTTTTATATACCTTACTCTGTTTTTTTATTTTTTATCAGGCACCGGTTACGCAGGTGACAGTGTTTTGCCGGGATTATATTTTTCAGACAGGAACGGCTGGGTAACAGGTGAGAACGGTTCTATTTTTCACACGACAGACGGTGGTTATACATGGCGCACTCTCACCTGTGGTACGAAAGACAGACTCGTAGATGTCTGTGCCATAGATGAAAAGGATATATGGATTTTATCAGCCGGTGGCACTCTCTTTCACAGTAAAGACGAAGGACTTACCTGGAGTTATTACATTACAGGCTGTTCTTTTATGACAGATATTTATTTTACCGATAAAAATAATGGCTGGGCCTGCGGTTCAGGAGGAATTGTACTTCATACGGATAATGGAGGTAGTTCCTGGATAAAACAGGTTCCCGGCACAGATAAAACCCTCTCGGAAATTCGTTTTCTGGATATAAATAACGGATGGGTTCTGGAGGAAAACAGAACCCTGTATACTTCTGATGGCGGAAAAAAATGGGAAGTTTTAAATATAGATGGAATCGATTATATTCATAGTATTTTCTTTATAGATTTAACTAATGGATGGGCAGCAGGAAATAATGGCTCATTGCTTCATACATCTGACGGAGGCAAAAACTGGAAAAAGATTCAGACTGTTCCTGATAATCTGAGGGATATCTTTTTTACCGATTTACAGAACGGATGGATTGCAGGCGATGACGGTACTGTTTTACATACATCTGACGGAGGCGCAAACTGGTCTTGTCAGAAAATAGACATGGAAAAGCTGGTAAACGTTTATTTTATAGATAATAAAAAGGGCTGGATTCTTGGCAGAGAAGGTTCTATATTTCATACGAATGACGGCGGTCTTACCTGGAAGGTTCAGAACAGCGGAACAGGTGAGGAACTTCGAGGAGTTTATTTCACGGATCGTCTGAACGGATGGGCTGCAGGTAAGAGTTTTAACAGAGGCGGTATCATCTTACATACCTCCGACGGAGGTCATTCCTGGGAAATTCAGAATGAAAGATTTGCCGGTACCGGCGATAATAAATTTACGGGAGTCTATTTCTCCGATAAAAATAACGGCTGGATAACAGGTTTCGGAGGTACAGTGCTTCACACCTCGGACGGAGGTAAAAACTGGGAAAAACAGAACACCGGAACAGATGAAGATCTTGCCAGGATATTCTTCGTAGATTCACTTGTCGGATGGATTGTCGGAGGAAGGTGGGACGGAGGAAAGATTCTTCATACATGTGACGGAGGACATACATGGACTCCTCAGATAAGCGGCCTTTCCGATCCGCTTGCAGGGATTTATTTTATAGATAAAGATACCGGATGGGCAGCGGGATTTGAAGGAGTAATAATTCATACGGAAGACGGCGGAAATACCTGGAAAAAACAGTATGAGTATAAAAAAGAAGGTTTAACATCTGTATATTTCCTGGATAAGAATAAAGGCTTTGTTACAGGGATAGACGGGACATTGCTTCATACGATTGACGGTGGAAATAACTGGTATATTGAAAAGAAAAATTTTAATATTATGGGTATTTATTTTGCCGATTCCGTAAACGGATGGATGTACGGCGGAAAAACTGATAGTGAAGGAATATACAGAGGGGTTATTTTACACAGTTCTGACGGAGGAGTTACATGGACATGCCAGAGGGAAGATATTTCTGATTTAATCAGAGATATTTATTTTATTGATCCTCTTAACGGATTGGCTGTGGGAGGCACTGTTGTTGACTATAAACCTGGATCTAATAACGGCGGTTCAGGAATTATATTATATACATCTGACGGGGGGCTTACCTGGAAAACAGTCTTTAAAAGCATTAAACCTGATGTTACAGGGAAATAATATTTTATCATACACTTCCTGTTGTAATATCAGGTTTTTTGTCTCAGTTCCGCACTCGGGATTGCAAGAAAAATAACTCCGGCAAATTTTTAGAACAATTAATATCCTCGCGTCACGCGTTACGCGTTACGCGTCACGATATAAACTGTAACTATGATGATGTCCAGACAGATCCTTACCCGTTGTTTTCCTGCGGGGCTACATCCGGTTTCGGTTTTGAAGGAATAAATTTTAGAATTAAGAGAATCATTACGACTGCGATGCCATAGACCAGCAAATCAATCCAGGTGGCTAACATTACCATTGAATCTCCCGTTATGTTTCCTCCTGCTATTGCCAGGAATAATCCTGCACATAGAGAAGGGATACCGGTCAGACAAAGACCTGCCGCTAAAAATAATACCAGCCCTATAAGTCTGGCTCCGGTTCCATGCATGGTGTTTCTGGCGCTGATCTGAAGTTTACCACTGATTAATGTGGCCAGTCCGGCAATGAGGACTATTAAATTGAGTGCACAGGATAACATATTCTGACTCCTTTCATAAAAGACATATTGACTATATCAGAACAAAAATACTTTTTGTAAATCTTCTATCAGATAAATTTTTTCATTCTTTAAATTCTTTACATGTTCCATTTCCAAGAACCTGTTTCTCTACTTCAGGTTTTCCTTTGTATAGAACTTCTCCGTTACCCATTATTTTTACATCCAGCTTTTCAGTTACATTTACTTCAACAGTACCGCTGCCGAGAATATTTACTTCACACCGTTCACACAGAAGCTCGAAAGATGTTATATCTCCCGAACCGAGTAATGAAATATGATGATTTTTCACAGTCCCTGCCAGGTTTATATCACCTGATGAACCGAGTTCCGTATTAATTATGTTTGCCTCGACTATAAGATTGATTTTACCGGGACTCAGGTTGTGTTTTATCTCCAGTTCATCTACTTTTATTTTTTCTTTTGCCGTTATATCACTGTTTGAACCTGTGAGATGTATAGCTTTTAAGTCTTCTACAGTAAGATAAAATTTCGATCCTGCACCTGATTCATATCCGCTCAGATAAATTTTTAAGATTCCGTCCTGTATATCAGTATGTAATAAAGAAAGCTGATTCTCATCCATTTTTATTTCAAGACACTGAGTTTTACCCTGTTTTATAAATAATTTTCCGTTTGATACCTGAAAATTGACTGTATGAAATTTAGTATTACCTATAGTTTCGGCCGTTACGTCATATATTTCTTTAGCGGAAAGGGAAGAGTAAATTATGGCGAGAAAGAATAAGGTCAGGGAAATAGCAATTAATCTCTTCATTATTAAACACTCACTCCTTTTATATTTTATTTCCAGTGATATAAATATATATATCCTGCCCATAGCAATTGGTATAAATCATATATATATGCTAATAACTGGCAATTTTATTGATGAACATAAGCATGCAATAAAGGTCTTGCTTATGTTACGCGTTACGCGTCACGACTATAACCATCAGAATATTTACCGTTAATCCCTGAGAAATCAGCCTTTCAGATAATGGCATCCTCTGGAGTTATCATTATGAAGTGCGGAACTGACGATAAGTAGAGCACTTACAATCGCATTTCTTAATTCAATAATATCTCTGTTTAATTTTGCTTCTCTGTAAAATTTAAAAATTCTGTGAGAATAGTAATTAAGGTCTGCCTGTGCTCTTTCCAGTCCTTTTTTTGTTTTTACAATGCCTGCATAATTCCACATCGTAAGCTGAATGGCCTGAAGATCCTGTTTTAAAAGGAGAGGGTCAAATTCTTCTACATGATCCGGCAGTTTCCAGTCAGGAATTTCGTTGAATCTCTCTCTGTTTATTTCTTTAAAATTATTGATAATATCCTCTGCAGCTTCCTTCCCCCATAATAATCCTTCCAGCAATGATGTAGAAGCAAGCCTGTTTGAACCATGAAGGCCCGTACAGCTTACTTCCCCTGTGGCATATAGATTTTTCAGGGATGTTCTTCCGTAAAGATCTACTTTTATGCCGCCACATATATAGTGAGCGGCAGGTACAATCGGTATCGGTTCTTTTGTTATATCTATACCGCCTGACAGGCATTTTGTATATATACGGGAAAATCTTTCTTTAAGCGGCCTTTCGCCTTTATAATAACTGGCAAGATCTAAAAGCATATATTCGGTGCCGAGTTTATTCATTTCCTCGAACAGTGCTCTTGCAATGGCATCACGGGGGGCAAGTTCTTTCATCGGAGTATAACGTTCTATAAATTCCCTCCCGTAAGGATCAAGCAGTTTCGCCCCTTCTCCTCTCAGGGATTCCGAGATTAAAAATCTTTTAATATCTTTATGAAAAAGGCATGTAGGATGGAATTGTATGAATTCGGCATTTATAATATCGGCACCTGCTCTGTATGCCATACTCATTCCGTCGCCTGTTGCGGAAGGAGGGTTTGTTGTATGCTGATATAGATTGCCGACTCCCCCTGTGGCAAGTATGACATAGTGGGAAAAATATGTTTTAACTTCTTCCGTTTTATTATCCAGAACATATACTCCCATTATTTCCCGTGCTTTATAAAGTTCCTGACAATCTCTTGAATGATGGTTGTTTGAAATCAAATCTATGGCCGTATGGGAGTTTAATATGGGAATATCGATTTTTTTTGCATAATTTATCAGGTATTCCTGTATTTTTTCACCTGTATGATCTTTATAATGTACAATTCTTCTTTCCGAATGTGCCGCTTCTCCCGCATAGTCTATTGAACCGTCTGATGATTTTATAAAGGGTATGTCGAGCCTGTCAATCAGAAAATCAAAAACAAGCTTCGGTCCTTTTTCTGCAAGCTTATTTACCGCATCAATATTATTATAATGGTATCCTGCTTTAAATATATCGTCTGCAAGTTTTTCCGGACTGTCAGTTTCTTTCCAGGCAATAATACCTCCCTGGGCATAATTGGTATTTGTCTCGCATATAACATCATTTTTGGTTATAACCAGAACATTGAGTCCTTTTTCTTTTAAATATATGGCAGCAGTCAGGCCGGCAATGCCTGTTCCGACTATTATGACATCATAGATTTCTCTCATCTATATTTCCTCCCGGATTTTAATCATTTTCTCTAAAGATTTTTTTGCATGGTCTTTAAATTTTTCAATGATTTCCTTAATCTTATTTACTCTCTGAAATTTCAATCATTTTCTCTAAAGATTTTTTTGCATGTTCTTTAAAATTTTCACAGGCTTTTATTTCAAATCTTAATTCACCTGAGGCTTTCATATAATCGAAAATTGAATCCAGGGATATGTTCAGATCGGAAAGGCTTATTTTTTCCATATTACTGCATGACGATTCCGTTAACGGTATAACTGTTTTATCCTTACATGCTTCTGCAAGTCTTCCGACAAAATTAAATTCTGTCCCTATACCCCATATAGAACCCGGTTTACTGTCTCTTACAGTATGCCATATTTTCTCTGTAGAGCCGGCCATGTCCGACATCGTGACAACCTCTTCGTCACACTCGGGATGGACTATAATCTTTATGTCTTTATATTTTTCTCTCAGATTAAATATATGGGAAGGCGTAAACATTTTATGGACAATACAGAAACCGTCCCATATAAATAGCCGGCCGGTTTTTATATTACCTTCAAAGGACAAATCTCTTTTTATTTTTACGATTTCATCTTTTTTCAGGTTGAGTGATTTTGCCGTATTTATGCCCAGGTTGTAATCGGGAGAAAAAAATACTGCTTTCCCCTGATTGAAATAATATTCAAGTATTTTCTTTGCATTGGAACTTGTACAGGCAGACCCTCCCCGGTCGCCGCAGAAACTCTTCATATCTTCGTAAGAATTTACATATACTACCGGCACCACTTCTTTATTACAGTTTTCTCTTATTTTATTATAAGCTTCTTTGGCTTTTTCTGCCGTTATCATCTCGGCCATAGGACACTCTGCCTCTATGTCAGGCATTACAATTTTCTGTGTTTTTTTTGCGAGAATATCTGCACCTTCTGCCATAAATTTTACACCGCAGAAAAGGATAAATTCGGCATTACTCCTGCTGCCTTCCACTGCAAGTTTATAAGAGTCTCCGATTATATCAGCCAGTTTTACAATCTCAATATTCTGATAATGATGTGCCAGTATGGTAAGTTTGTCTTTCAAAAGGTCTTTCTTTTCTTTTATTTTAGAAATCAAATCTTCCTTCATTACTTTTTCGTCCTTATCTGATTTTTTTCTTTAAAGAAAAATCAAATGCTTTTACGGAATGGGTCAGTTCTCCTGCAGAAATATAATCCACACCTGTATGAGAGACTTCTTCAATTCTTTCTAAAAACATGTTACCAGAAGCTTCTATTTCAATTTTTTTGCCTATTAAATCGACGGCTTTTTTCATTGTTTCAGTGTCCATATTATCCAGCATGATTCTATCGATATTACATTCCAGTGCGTCTTTTACTTCGGATAAATTTCTTGCTTCGACCTCTACTCTATATTTTTTTCCCCATTTATTCCTTACTTTTTCAACTGCTTTCGTTATACTTCCCGCTGCATCGATATGGGTGTCCTTGATCATTACCATATCATATAATCCCATCCTGTGATTATAGCCGCCTCCGCAGCGTACAGCATATTTTTGAAGTGTTCGCAATCCGGGCGCTGTTTTTCTTGTATCCAGAATTTTTACTCTTCCTTCTGCTCTCTGGACAAAATGCCAGGTTTTTGTGGCAATTCCGCTTAAATGACAGATGAAATTCAGCCCTACTCTTTCCCCGGTTAAAATACTGGCGACTTTCCCTTTTAATTCTGCAACGATATCACCGTTTTTTATTCTGTCACCATCATTAAAGTGAAAGTCGATTGTGCAGGTTTCATCAATCATATGAAAGACTTTTTCGAAGATTTCTTTACCGCATAAAATGCCGTTATCTTTGGATAATACTATATATTCGCCTGTTTCGTCCTCAAAGATGGCATTACTTGTAATATCGCCTTTTTTCCCCGAATCTTCTTTTAACGCACCCTTTATCACTTTTTCTATTTCTTTTTTCATTATTTATCTTCTCCCTCAATAGATAAAATTATTCAGAGAATATTCTATTTTAATTACAGGAATTCCTTTAACAGGTATTTTGAGTCAGATAGCAAAAATTTGATTCCATGATATAATGTTTCTATAAAGATACACCCTGCTGACGCATTATGTATCACGATTCCAGTGTTATAGTGAAAAGTGAAAAGTGAAAAGTGAAAAGAACAGGACATTTCCCACTGTTCACTATTCACTACTCACTTTTTACTCCTTATTTTTAAGAAAGGAATTATTATGAAAAAATTTTTCTCTATAAATCTTATCTTATTTTTAATATTGTTATCGGGCGTAACTTACGGACAGGACAGAATATTTTCAGGCCTTGATTTTTCCGATTCCTTAAATGGATGGGTTGCAGGGGAGAGCGGAACTATCTTTTATACACAGGACGGAGGCCGTACATGGCAGTCTATGGATTTAAATACATCTGATGATTTTGCAGATATTTATGTGGCAGACGGTAAAGAGGTATGGCTTGTGTCTGTTCCCGGTGTTATATTCCATACCAGTGATCATGGCCTTACATGGAGTTATTATAAAAGCAACAGTCCTTTTCTGACATCTATATGTTTTACCGATAAACAGAACGGATGGGTATGCGGAGGAGGGGGAGTCATACTTCATACCTCTGACAGCGGTTTTTCCTGGGTGCAACAGGTTAGCGGTACGGATAAAGATCTTTCCGATATAATCTTTGTTGATAACAATAACGGCTGGGTTCTGGAAGATAAAAGAGTTCTTCATACCGCTGACGGAGGGAAGAACTGGGAGATCCTGAATATGAATACAGACACTCAGATAAATGGTATTTATTTTTCCGACAGTAAGAACGGGTGGGCTGCAGGAAACAAAGGTTCAATCCTTAACACCGATGACGGAGGAAAAAACTGGAAAAATTTAAGTAACGGCTCCGATAATCTTTATGATGTCTCTTTTACGGACACACTTAACGGCTGGATTGCAGGAGATGACGGAACAGTTTTACATACATCCGACGGCGGAACAACCTGGACTTCCCTGAAAACAGGTAGAGAACCTTTAATAAAAATTTCCTTTATAGACGGCAACTATGGCTGGGTTTCCGGTAAAGAAGGTTCTCTGTATTGTACAGATGACGGCGGACTTACATGGAATATTCAGAACAGCGGCCTGTCAAAAGAACTTCGCTGTATTTATTTTCCGGATGCAAATAACGGATGGGCAGGAGGCAGTTCTTTTTACAGAGGAGGCACGATATTACATACACAGGACGGAGGTATGAACTGGGATCTTCAGAACGGCCGCACAGATGATAAAAATGAAGAAAAAATTACAGGAGTATTTTTTACCGATAAAAATAACGGCTGGATTACAGGCTTCGGAGGTCTTCTCTTACATACCGCAGACGGCGGCAAGAACTGGATGAAAGTTGATCTGGGAACAGATGAAGATCTGCTGGAGATATATTTTGTAGATGCCATGACAGGCTGGATAGCAGGAGGCAGATGGGACGGAGGAAAAATCCTTCACACGGAAGACGGCGGAAAAACATGGCAAAATCAGAGAAGCGGCCTGTCAGACCCTCTTATGGCACTTTATTTTACTGATAAACTGAACGGCTGGGCTGCAGGTTTCGGCGGCACCGTAATAAATACACAGGACGGAGGCAATACGTGGAATGTTCGGTATAAAAAAATAGACGAACAGCTCACGTCTATCTGGTTTATTGATAAAAATAACGGTTATATAACAGGAGTTGACGGCTCGATACTTCATACCTCCGACGGAGGGAATACATGGAATGTTTTTAAAACAGATGCCAGTCTGACAGAGGTATGTTTTACCGATAAAAATAACGGATGGGTTATCGGAGGCAGAAAAAAAAGTGACGGAACATTTAATGGGGTAATCTTACACAGTAATGACGGAGGGGTTACATGGAATTATCAGAGGGAAGATATTCCCGAATTGCTTCTGGATATTCATTTTTTTGATAACAATACCGGATGGGCAGTGGGAGGCACCAGCACAGACCTTGCGTATAAAGGACATAACGGGGGATCGTGTATTATTATAAATACCTGTGACGGAGGTAATAACTGGAATACAATTTTTCGGACTCTCAGGATAAAAAAATAAAATTTTAATTTTATTAACTATAATAAAATAGCCGGACATAGAGTGTATTTCATAACTTATTAGAATTGTCGTGACGCGTAACGCGTAACGCGTGACGGGTTTAATCTCTGCGCATCACGCATCACGCATTACGCATTACGAGGTCATTATTTATGGATAGTTGTGAAAATAACTATAATAAGGAGTGAGCACTATAAAAAATTACAGGGAAAAACTTGAAGAGATTTTATCTGATATTCATCCGAAACCTGACTGGATGTATCTGGAAGAATTTCGCCATCAGGCTCCTCATCTGAGTAAGAGTAAATTCAGAGAGGAAATTTTTGATTATATAGAGGCGGCAAATACGGAATCTGACGGTATGAGTAAGGCTAAATCAATGGTGCTTGAAAAATGTGAAGAAGATTCCGGTGATTTTAGAGATTTCTTGAAAGCCGTAGTGGCAGAACTTGAAGAGCGTTTTTCCTGTCTGAAAAGTCTTCCTTATGGTTCGAAAGAAGCACCTTTTATGTATAAAGCCGGTTTTGAAAAGGTTCTTAAGAGATTAAAAGAAATAGAAGATTAGTAAACGTAATAACCTGTGCCATCGGAGTAAGTCATAGGAAAAATATAATAGCTTAAATAAGACTTTTATGAACATAACGGGAACAGACTGTTCCCATTATTTAATTCATGTATGCTGATAGCTGGGGCAGAAAATACTGATTATGAAAAAGAATATTATCAAAACTGTCACAACAATCAGAAAACCTTCTGTGAGCGGGAGCAGTCTGTTCAACGTAATTTCCATTTCACTGTTATAGTCATCTGAGAGCTTACAAAGTGTTTCTGCCAGTTTTTTATTGTTTTTTTCTGTTTTTATTCAACTCTAAACAATCTTGTTAAAAAAGATGGTTTTGTCTCTGCTTCTATTATTTCTGCAAAAGCAAAACAGTTTGATGATGGCCTCTATGCTTCAGTGGAGATTGCCGCTCAGGATGGGGTCGGAGAATTTCATGGTAAGAAAGTATTTTTATCCAATATTTATAAAGTCCTTAACGGATTAAAGACAGATGAAGCCAGCAGATATAGCAGGGCATTTATACTTGCTTCTTCAGATCTTGGAGGACAGAAATTAAAAAATAATAACGAAATTGTAAAATTATCAGAGAACATTAAAATGGATTTTTTAAATAATCCCCTTCGTTCCAAGCCCATAGGGTTTTATACATGGAATAATGAACTTAAACAGATATTTCAACAGGACAGACTTTTACAAACTGTGTTAGTTACTCCCCTCCCTCACAATACTTCTGTGACCCTGTCGAAAGCTATAATTGATGCCGGCGAAGAGAATTTTTACGTTACGTATCTTACACTGTGTGAAAAACTAACGAATCCATTTATTGGTGAAGTAAAGGATTTAAGATTGATCATAGATAAGCTCTCTCATGGGGAAAAAAACGGTATAAAAGGAGCTTTTGTATTTTTTCCTCCGTCCAGGTCATATGAAACAGAGCTTATTAAAGAGCTTTATGGTTATGAAGTTATTCCGGAAGGCTTTAATCTTGCCGATAAATTAATAGAAGAGGTAAGATCAGGGCACCTCGATATAACACCTGAAGAAAATTCCGGCTGGTACGATTATCAGACTTACTCTCTTGAGCCTCTGATTTTACCTGATAAATTTCCTGAAGCAAAGAAAGTAGAGTTCAGTGAGCCTTATAAAAAGCAAATACTTACACTGTTTAAGTCTACTCTGTCTCTTATGCGCGAGACCCATGTCAAACAGGGAGAATTTCCCTGGGTGGCCCTTGGGCTTATTTGTCCTGGCATACCAACACCAACACCAAAGCCGGTTATATACATTTCTCCTGAATTATCTATGGAACCTCTGGTAACTTATTATCTCAGAAGAGCACAGTCTTATAGTTTCATACATAAAGTCTTACTTGATGCTTTTGGAAAGGAAAGTTTAAAACAGATTCACAGATTTACAGTCGACGGGCCTGTCGAAAAGGATCTGGATCAGGAATTATCTTATATAGAAGCACTTTTTTATGGTTCGGCAGAGTTAGTTGCCTGTGAGATTGGATGCAAACCGGATCTTTCTTCTCATTATACACCGTCCATAGAAAAGACTGAAGCGATTAAAACTGCCAGGGAGTGGACATGTAATCTGGATAAAGATTCAGATGTTTACCGGGATAACAGAATGATGGTACCTGTATTTTATGATCTGCAAAGACAGAAGACAAAAGTCTGGGTATTCCTGGGATATGAAACGAAACCTCTTTATGTGAATTTCAAGTCCAATCCGGCAGTTAAGGTTTTCGGTAAAGACGGAAAAGAATTAAGGGCACCATTAGATGTGTATATATTTTACAGAAATAGCGAGAAAGACTTGATTTATCCTGTATTTGCAGAAATATATGTCAATAAAATCCTTGACAGGGAAGAGTTTCGAAATCTCTGTGATAAATATAAGACCCGTTCGGAGATACTTGAGGCATTGCAAAATTGACGGATTTTTTCAGACTGTTATTAAATAATACCATTTAGCTATCAACTATATTGCTTTGACTGACTGGTGCTCCGGAGAAAAAAATATCACGGCAGCACAGGTCTATTTGAATGGAATATAATGCAAAGTGGCATGATGTAAGCTCTGATAAATATGCCTGTTCCAGTTTAGATTTTTTTCGGAGGAGCGCCGGGCAGGCAAAGCCATGAGATTTATAATACTAAAATTGATAGCGAATTGGTATAAGTCACTCTCTTCAGTTATTCCAAGAGACGACAGTTCTTCCATGGTAAGTCGGTTTTCATGGGTTGCCACTCTCACGGCAAAGAGTGCCGGTATATCATTTTTTGTGATTTCTCGAAAATTTAACATTGGTTTCTCCAATTTCGAAATTAACCAAGGTCAGTGCTGTGACATTTTTTACTTACTATTATCATTTCTTCACAGTATGGTGTGTAAGGCCTTAATTTTTCATAATTTCTCGTAAAGCATAAGCCGGAGTCTATCTGCTTTATCAGCCCATCTGTCGCTCTTTCATTATATAACCTGCATATCTTTCTTGTATCGAGATTAAGTATCTTACAGGCTTCCAGAGTAGGGCAGAAGTTCTGTGAGTGAAACATTATCATGTCTTTCTCTCTCTTTATTACAGGGGTATCGATATCTCTGATATTCAGCTTCGCCAGCAGTAATCTATATGCTTTTTCTAAAAGATCACCTTCGTTATATAAGATCTTTCCGGAATTTTTTTTATACCATTCAATCCGCCTGCCTGTAGCTTCTTCATTATATTTCTCCAGAAGATCATCACCGGCATTTCTGAGCTTTTTTATTTCTTCTCTTACGAGCCTGTTATACAGTACCGAAGTTTCTTCTTTCAAAACCCCTTTGTGAACTTCTATATCCGCACCGGCTCTGGAGAATATTTCATCACAGGTAATGGCAATCCTTTCACGGCCCTCTGCTATTGCATCGGATATTCCGTATCCGTAGATAACTCTTTTTATTTTTGACCATACTATTGCACCGGCACACATAGGACATGGTTCATGGGTTGAAATCAGAATAGAGCCGGAAAGATCTTTCCCTGTTACGGAAGAAGCCGTTCTTATTGCTTTAAGTTCTGCATGTGCCGTAGGATCTGAGTCTGTAACATCAGTATCATGGGTCTGTGATATTATATCATTGCCTTTTACTATTACTGCGCCGAACCCATGATTGCCTTCGCGAAGACTCTGTTCTGCCTCCATAATGGCAATTTTCATATATTTATCAAAATTATTATTCATAACCTTTAACTCCCTATGAGCCATTATACTGTTTTTACCGCCATCCTGCCATGCCTTTCTCTTTAATATGAATCTATAAAAATCTATTTTTCCCTTCTATTCCGCCTCTGTCTCTAAGTAGCATTCTCAAATCTCTGTCCTTACACAAATCCAGAGGAGTTCTTCCGTCTGTCAGTTCGGCATTCACATCTGCTCCCTTTGAGATAAGCAGTTCCACTACTTCGTCACGGTTATTCTTTGCCGCAATATGTAACGGAGTCCAGGAATTCTCATTATTTCTTTTCCATGCTCCGTCATCAGGGTCAAAATAGTCATGTTTTGCTTGTCCATTCACATCTGCTCCTTTATTTATAAGCATTTCCGCCACTACTCTGTTTCCGTTGGCCGCAGCAGAATGTAAAGGTGTCCAGCAGATACTGTCTTTTGCATTCACATTCGCCCCTTTCTCTATAAGGGTTTCTGCCACGGCATAAGGCCCATGAAGAGACACAAGGTGCAGGACTGTCCAGAGTGAATTGTTCCTGCTATGTATATCTGCCCCTCTGGATATGAGTAATTCCGATGCCTCTTTATATGAAACTGCAGCACGGCATAAAGGGGTCTCACCGTCTTTATTCCTGGCATTTATATCTGCGCCTGATGATAAAAGTAATTCCATTACACCTTTATAATCAGGGTATAGCTCCTGCCAGTCAGGTTTAATTCTTTTCATGGAATTATTAAATGTTATCAGATTTTCAGATATATCACGGGAAGCAAGATGTAAAGGAGTTTCGCCATGATCGTCTCCGGCATTCACGTCTGCTCCTTTTTTTATGAGTAATTCTGCCAGATATTTTGATCCGTTAACGGAAGCAGAATGTAAAGGTGTCCATCGTCCTCCGTCTCCGGCTTTTACATCTGCCCCTTTTTTTATAAGAAATTCCGCCACTTCGGGAGAATTATCGTGAGAAGCTATGTGTAACGGAGTTTTCCCGTATTCATCTCCTTTATTTATATTAACACCTCTGGATAAAAATAATTCTATGAACTTTTTATTTTTCTTTTTTACGGCAAAATTCAGCGGTGTATATCCGTCAGGGTTTATTTCATCAACCAGGGAGGGATTGCTGTTGAGCAATTTTCTTGCTTTTAATATATCCCCGGATTCTATGACATTGAAAATATTTTCCGGAGGAAAAAGAGAATTTATAAGAGAAGCGAAGGAATTTAGCATTTTTATCACCTCCCGGTCATCTCCGGTTTATCAGATTTAGCAGAACTTCCTTATCCCCTCTTCAAGAGGTTTCTTCTGGATATGTTTTCAATATCCCTTTATAATTACCTTTTAAAATTTTGTATTCCTTCCTGTTTTTGATATAATAAAAGGAATTTTTAAATTTTCTTATGATTTCTTTATATGGTTCGGAGGGATTTTGTATGTCAGAACAGGTAAGTAAACAGACAAATTCAGACATAATCGCAAAAGGTTCGGCAAGATTTTTTATGAGCATTGCCATACACATATGCCTGTTATTTATTTCAGCCGGTTCTATTCGCTGGTTTAATGGATGGTTTTATATCGGCCTTTTTACATCCATTTTTTTGTTTTTTGCCATTTTATTCTTAAAACTAAACCCGCAACTTCTCAGGGAAAGAATGAAATTTGTTAAGAAAGATACAAAACCTTTTGACAGGATATTTTATCTCATATTTATCCCTCTTTATTTTATAATGCTTATAGTTTCAGGCCTTGATTACCGTTACGGCTGGTCTCATATGTCCTTTACCCTCTTCATTTCAGGCATAAGTGTCTATATAGTGACAGTAATACCGATGATATGGGCAATGTCGGTAAATACTCATTTCGAAGCAACTGTCCGTATTCAGACAGACAGAAATCATAAGGTCTGTACCAACGGGCCTTACAGGTTTGTAAGACATCCGGGATATTCCGGGATGATTCTTAACTGTCCTTCCATTGCCTTTATTCTCGGTTCATATATAGCTCTTATACCGGCAGCCATGATAGCTGTTTTGATAATTATCCGCACATCTCTGGAAGATAATGTATTACAGAAGGAACTGGAAGGATATAAAGAATATGCCGGTAAGACAAAATATCGATTGTTTCCTTTTGTATGGTAACAATTTGATAAATTATCAGCATACAACGGAAAAGTTCTATATTATAGTGTATTTCATAACTTATTAGAAATTAAGTTGTCGTGACGCGTTACGCGTAACGCGTCACGGGTTTATATACCTGCGCATCACGCATGATGCTTTATGCATTACGAGGTCATTATTTATGGATAGTTATGAAACTAACTATATTTTAATAAAGGAGAAAATTTATGAAATTATTTAAAATAACCATATTTATCATTATCTTATTCACAGTTTATACTATGGCGGTTCAGGCAAAGGAAAATCTTTCCGATGACGTTACAGTGGAAAAATTTTCCGATGGAATATGGCTTTATACGGCATATTATGATCTCCCTGACTTTAAGCATTGCCCTGCCAATGGTCTCATAGTCATAGACAGGCCTCATGCCATAATGATAAATGTGCCATGGACAGATGAACAGACAGCCATACTTTTTGACTGGGTCGAAAGAGAGCTTAAAGGAACAGTCGATAAAGTGATCCCCACCCATTCTCACGGCGATTGTGCCGGAGGTCTGGCAGAAGCCCGCAGGAGAAAGGCGGAAGCTTTTGCTCTCGATAAAACTGCAAAATTACTTGAAGATACAGGACATACTGTCCCGGAAAACTATTTTACCGATACTTTAAGCCTTGCCTGCGGCTCTATCAGGGTGGAACTATTCTATCCGGGAGCAGGCCATACGGTAGACAACATTGTTGCCTGGATTCCGCAGGAAAAAATTCTCTTCGGAGGCTGTCTGATTAAATCTGCCGATGCAACATCTCCCGGACACATAGCTGATGCCAGTCTGGAAGAGTGGCCGAAAAGTCTTATGAAAGTCAGGGAAAAATATTCTTCCGCAGAAATTGTTATACCGGGACACGGAAATCCGGGCGTTCTCGATTTGATAGAGCATACGCTGAAACTGCTCGGAGAAGATAAATAATAAAATGTCAGATCCTGTACCTCTTCAATATAGATTCAATAATGTGGCAGACCTTTATGATAAAGTCAGGCCGGAATATCCGAAGGAACGTTTATGATAAACAGTTCTTTATACAGGGGCTATGTTCTGTTTTACCACCTGAAGGCTTACACACTTTTTTCTCTGCCATGGAAGAAGCAATAAAAGATTCAGGAGATTTGGTACATCGCCACTATGAAACATTGCTGTTTCTTGGAAAGAAAAAGTGATTTTTAAAATGAGGAGGAATTTTTATGGAAAGTTATGATCGATATGATGCAAAAATTTATGATTATTATTCTACAGGACTGGAGGGGGATGACCGCTTTTATCTGGAAGAAGCAAAAAAATCCGGTTCCCCTGTACTGGAACTTGGCTGCGGAACTGGAAGAATTCTCATTCCCGTAGCAGAGGCAGGCATTAAAATTACCGGTCTTGATGCTTCTTCCTCTATGCTATCAGTGGCAGGAGAGAAAATTTCCCGCCTGAAGAGTGAAACTCGGAGTCTTATTAAACTTGTAGAGGGAGATATGAGAGATTTCTCTCTGGAAGAAAAATTCAATCTCATAATGATACCTTACAGGGCTTTCCTTCACCTGCTGACACCAGAGGATCAGAAAAGTGCTCTCACCTGTATTCATAAACATCTTTCAGAGAAAGGGCATCTGATCTTTAATATTTTCGATCCATCACTGGAGATTCTTCATGCCCATTCCGGCCCTCTCGGTTCTGCTATGAAAAAGGATTCCGAATTTATCCATCCTGAAAATGGTCATAAAGTGATTGTGTGGGATACCAGGCAATATAATCTGGAAAAACAGATACTGGAACAGTATTTTATATTCGAAGAACTGAATGAAGAAGGAAAGGTGATCTCGAAAAAATACATCCCTCTTACCCTGAAATTTGCCTATCGTTATGAAATGGAATATCTGCTAGAACTGTGCGGATACAGAGTGGAAGCCCTTTACGGCGATTTCGACAGAAGCCCTTTCAGATGCAATGAACAGATCTGGGTGGCAGTAAAAAAGTAACATAAAAAATAATAAAAGCCGGATTATATCTTCCCGGCTTTTATCATAAATGTTGAGTTTCTCTTTCCCAGGCAACAGTCCTTCTCAAACCTTCTTCAAAAGATACAATCTCTCTGTAGCCCAGTTCTTTTCTTATCTTCTCCGTAATTACAATAATATCCTGTTCGTAATTATTTTCATCACATATGTCCTCTGTAAATCTGGTTCCTCCTATTATTAAAATTTTCATTCATGACTGGCCTTTTCTATAATATGTTTCATCCATTCATATATTTTTTCTGTAATTTCAGGATTGAATTGGAGAGCGTTTTTTTTCTCAATTATATTTTTATAACTGCCATTCATAGAAGAAACATTCAAAAAATAATGGTCAATATGTTCCATTTCCATAAATGTCCCTTTCCCGTTGTTGTATCTGTTTACAGTATCGGCTATTAACTTATGGTCTCCTGAATCCGAAACAAAATCCGATTTGCCCCATATGGCTAAAACATCTGTATTGACATTTTTCCATGTTTGCGCCAGATTGAGGTCATATAATTGCTGGAGGAACTTATAATGACGTCCGTACATATGTTCCTCATCATCAAAGTACCCCCGGCAGTCAGGATATTTTTCCATTATTTCCTTTGGCGTAAGTTTTTCTATATAAAAATGATAGAGAAAATCTTCTTTTTTTCTCATTTCTTTTTCCAGATCCACAAAATCCTCCCCGTTAAGTGAATGCTGTCTGAAATCATTTTCAAGTTCATATTCCACCATAGGCCTTCCTATTGTTCCGAATACTATAATTCCTTTTACCGGAATATTATCTGCAATGACAGGAGCCATGACTCCTCCCATACTGTGGCCGAAAATAAATATTTTGTCTTTATCTACAAAGTCATAAGATTTCAATACTTCCAGTGCTTTTTGAAATCCCAGGACTTCTCTGTTAAAATCAATATCTTTTGCAGGAGTACCCGTGCTGTCCCCGAGGCCGCTTTTCTCCACCCTCATTGAAACAAAACCTTTTTCTGTCAGTGAATAAAGGATTGCTTTATACGGGTTCTGATAGGGAAGAGTATTGTCGAAAGGATAATCTACAGATACACAGGAAAGGCCCTGTATGAGGAGAACGGCAGGGTGCTTTGTCCCTGTTTTCGGTTTTGTTATGATTGTTCTCAGAGTTGTTGTTTCATCAACATGAACAGAACTGTAGAGAATATCAAAATCAGTATGACTTTCCACAGGGAAAGGCTTTAATGTGATTTTCTTTGTTGTTTTTTCGCCGTTTCTCCACAGTGAAAGAGTTAATTCTTCCCCTGCACGATATGTGCCTGCAATGCTCAAAAACTGCGGGACATTAAGAACGTCTGTTCCGTTTATTGCAAGTATAATATCCTCCTTTTTAATTCCTCCTTCCATTGCCGAAGTATCTATAAAAACATCTTTAACATAGACGCCTTTTTTTTCAGTTAAACCGCTTTTCGTCCTTATTTCATCTGTTAATTCTGCAACCATTACTCCTATACGGCCTTTTCTCACAAGATCATCTTTTTTATTATCAGCAACAGTCCTGTTCTCAAATAATTTCACATACTCAGCAAGAGGAGGTAAGCCCACTTCTGCTCTTCTTTTATCCACATTTTCTTCATCTTCTATTGGCTTCGGCTCATATTTTCCTGTTTTTTCATTTAAAATCATCTGACTTCCGTATATCTGTTTTTCTCCGTGGTTTACCCTTACTCGATCTGATAGATATGCAACATCACTCTTTCTGGATTCCCCTTTTTCTGCAGATTCTATTAAAAGGGGAAGGTATTTTTTCTGAATATCAGGGTGTCTGTCTCCATGCTGAATAACAAGCCATACTGCAGTATTACCTTTCTCACCTGCAAGGCTTATGCCCGGCCAGCCGTATTGCTCTATAATTTCTATAACCCTTTTCAGATTTTTTTCATCAACTTCATTCATCTTTTCAATTAAGTCTTTCATCTCAGGTGAAGAATTTCCGAATTTACTCATAACTGAATCAATCATGAGCCTGTATTTCTGATCTTCATCAAAAATCTTTTCCAGTTCTTCCTTTAAGGGTCTATTTATAGAAGAGATATCCTGTCCGAAAGCAGGTAAATAAAGTAATAATAACAGTAAAATAATTGTTCTGATTATTTTCAATTGTTTTTTCCTCCAAGCATATCAATAGATTTTTTTATCTGAGTTCTGGTATAATCCCATGGCTTTATCCTGGCTTCTTTACATGAAGCCACTATTGTATCTGTCTTGTTACCATGACAGGAAGAACATTCATAATGAAATGT
Source organism: Vulcanimicrobiota bacterium (assembly GCA_040217695.1). Lineage (GTDB taxonomy): Bacteria > Vulcanimicrobiota > SpSt-956 > SpSt-956 > JAKJGF01 > CALARM01. The sequence goes on from JBEHWO010000006.1 coordinate 29,794, forward strand.
ATTTGACATAAAGCGTCTTTTTTTACTTTCAATCAGCTCCATATCTGTATCAGACCATTTCTCCTTATATTCAGAATCCAGTGCTTTTTCCAGATAAGGTAAGGCTTCCTTAATATCATATTCCCCGATTAATTTTGCCGCTTTACCTCTTACAGATGGTTCACTGTCCGAAAGAAGTTTTATCAGATGACTCCTTGCTTTTTTCTTGACATAGTCTTTATTTTTCGACATTTCCAGTAATTGCAGAGCATCCAACTGGGTTATATTATCTGAAACCTCCAGATATTCATCTGAGATAACATCTATCCCCGGTTCACCCAGATTAATAAGAGTAAATATCATTGTATTACCAATTGGATTTATCAAAGGCTTCCCAGCAAGTTTTTTCATAATAAATCTGGCTTTACTTTTCTGTAAATTTCTTACCCATGAAGGAATCAAAGCTATACATATTACTATTAATAACAAAAAGGAACCTATTACTATATAGTACAAATAGTTAGTATCTTTTCTTTTTTCGGTAAAATATGGAAATTCTATGTTACTTGACATTTTTCAACCTTCTTTCTTTATTACTTATCTTGTGAAATAATCCTTTGTTGAATTTTATTCTTTTACCGATGCTATTTTCCTTCTGAAAAAAGTAATATCTCACTAAAAAGCATATTGACCGGACCGGTTATTCAGTTTTATACAGAAAACCCTGAAATTTCTGAACATTGTTGTGTTTTTACAAAATAAAACGATTGAACAAACTATAAATTTCTGTTATAATGGCCTCTGCATTTTATAAAATTACATGACACAATCAGGTGCCTTTACGGGCTTAATAAAGGAAGTACGGTGTAAATCCGTCGTAGCCCCCGCTACTGTGATGCAGACGAAACCTCATATGTCACCGGACAGGGAAGACGAGGAAGTAGGATGAAGCTAAACCAGGAGACTTGCCTGATAAACAGTGTTTTCGGAGGGAAGATATGTCATTTTTATTTTCCGCAAATTATTGCAATAGTGTCTGCCTATTTATACCTCCTGAACAAAGAAAAAATTTTCATTTCGGTTAAGGTTATTTTCTGTTTTTTTATATAGTTAGTTTCATAATAACGTCGTAATGCGTAATGCGTGATGCGTGATGCGCAGGGATTAAACCCGTCACGCGTCACGATTACTTAAATTATGAAATACACTATAATCCCGTCTTTATGCATTATTATTTATTTAAAAAATTCGGAGGTATTTTTATGAAAATAAAGAGATTTTTTACTGAAAAAAATAGAGATCCCCTTGAAAAAATAGATTTTGAAATCCGTTCTTCTGTGTTGAAACAGCCTGACGGCACTGTTATTTTTAATATGGATAATATCTTTGTCCCGGCCCGGTGGTCACAGCTTGCCACTGATATTATAGCTCAGAAATATTTTCGCAGGGCAGGTATTCCGTTGAAATTGAAAAAACTGGATGAAAAGGATGTTCCCTTATGGCTTCAACCTTCAGTTCCTTCCGAAGATAATGACGGGTTTACCGGCGAATATGATGGGAGACAGGTTTTCCACAGAATGGCAGGCACATGGGCTTACCGGGGATGGAAACATAAATATTTTGATAGTGAAGAAGATGTAAAAACTTTTTATGATGAAATTATTTATATGCTTGCCACTCAGACAGGTGCTCCCAATTCTCCCCAGTGGTTTAATACCGGTCTTAACTGGGCTTACGGTATAAACGGTCCTCCTCAGGGACATTATTATGCAGATCCTGACACAGGTGAAATTAAACCTTCGGAAGATGCCTACAGTCATCCTCAACCTCATGCATGTTTTATACAGTCGGTAACAGATGAACTTGTAACAGAAGGCGGTATAATGGATCTCCTTGTAAGAGAGGCAAGAATTTTTAAATATGGCTCAGGTTCGGGAACGAATTTTTCCAATATAAGGGCAAAAGGAGAAAGATTGAGCGGCGGAGGCTATTCTTCAGGACTTATGAGCTTTTTACGCATAGGGGACAGGGCTGCAGGTGCCATTAAAAGCGGAGGGAGCACCAGAAGAGCGGCAAAAATGCTTATCCTTGATGCAGATCATCCTGAAATAGAAGATTTTATTAACTGGAAGGTTATAGAAGAACAGAAGGTAGCCTCTCTCGTAACAGGTTCTGTTATAATAAAAAAAGCTCTTGAAGAGATACTTGCTTCCTGTTATACCCCTCTGTTCGGTGAACAATCTGCATCTAAAGATCCTTTTGACTGGAGAGAAAATATATCTCTCAGGGAAGCTATAAAAAAAGCCAGAGAGTTATTTGTGCCTGATAACTATATTTTAAAGACTGTATCACTTGCAAAAAAAGGCCATAAAATTATAGATTTTCCTGTATATAATACAGACTGGGATTCCGAAGCCTATTATACTGTTTCAGGCCAGAATTCCAATAATTCCGTAAGGGTTACAGGAGATTTTATGGAAAGGGTTTTAAGAGATGAAGACTGGTACCTTGTAGAGAGGACAGAAAAAGAGAAAGCTTTAAAAGAGGGAAGAAAGCCGGAGCCGGTGAAAGTTTTAAAGGCCGCTGAACTGTGGGATACTATTTCCCGTGCCGCATGGGCCTGTGCCGACCCGGGACTTCAATTTCACAGTACAATAAATGAATGGCATACCTGTCCCGGAGACGGTGAGATAAGAGCGTCAAACCCCTGTTCCGAATATATGTTTTTTGATGATACAGCCTGTAATCTCGCATCTCTTAATTTAATCAGGTTTTATGATTTTCTCAATGAACGGTTTGATATTGAAGCTTACAGACATGCCATAAGATTATGGACTGTTGTACTGGATATAAGTGTCCTTATGGCACAATACCCGTCTGAGAAGATTGCAAAACTCTCCTTTGATTTTAGAAGCCTTGGTCTTGGATTTGCCAGTCTCGGTTCTCTTGTTATGGTTATGGGGCATCCCTATGATTCTCCTGAAGCAAGGGCAGTAGCTGCCGCTCTTACCGCTATTTTGCATATGTCTGCCTTTTCAGCTTCAGCGGAAATGGCAAAGGAATTGATGCCTTTCAGGGGATATGAAAGGAACAGAGAAGCTATGCTCAGGGTGATAAGAAATCACAGAAGAGCTATTTATAACGCACCTCATGGTGAATATGAAGGACTTACAATGAAGCCTGCAGGTATAGATGAAAAATACTGTCCTTCCGAACTGCTTATGGCCGCCAGAGAAGATGGTGACAGAGCCATTGCTATGGGAGAAGAATACGGATATCGTAATGCCCAGGTAACTGTTCTTGCTCCTACAGGTACAATAGGTCTTGTAATGGATTGCGATACTACCGGCATAGAACCCGATTTTGCTCTCGTAAAATTTAAAAAACTTGCAGGGGGAGGATATTTTAAAATTATCAACCAGTCTGTGCCTCCTGCATTGAAAAAACTCGGATACAGTGAAAAAGAGATTTCAGATATTGTAAGATATGTAAAGGGAACCGGTAATCTTTACGATTGTCCATGGATAAATGCTGATAAACTCATTAAAGCGGGATTTCCGGAAGAAATTATTGAAGAGATTAATAAAAATCTCCCTTATGCTTTTGAATTTTCTTTTCTCTTTAATCCTTTTGCTGTTGGAATAGATTTCTGTAAAAGCCTCGGAGTTTCGGAAGAGATGATAAATTCACCGGGATTTTCTCTCCTTTCTTTCCTCGGTTTTTCCGATGAAGAAATAAGATTATCGGGTGAGTATATGTGTGGCACCATGATGATAGAAGGGGCACCTCATCTTTCAGAAGAACATTATGCAGTCTTTGACACAGCCAGTAAGTGCGGGAAAAGTGGCAGAAGGTTTATTTCCGTAGACGGTCATATACTTATGATGGCTTCAGTCCAGCCTTTTATATCGGGAGCCATATCAAAAACCATTAATATGCCTTATGAAGCTACTGTAGACGATATAAAAAATGCTTATATGAAATCATGGCACCTTGCTCTCAAAGCAGTAGCGCTATACAGGGACGGTTCAAAATTAAGCCAGCCTTTAAGCAGTGTTCCCGGTGCGGAATTTTTCGGCAACTCTCTTTCTGACAGTCCGTTGAAAGATAAGAATATTGAACATATAACAAAATATATTGCAGAGAGAAAAAGGCTGCCTGACAGAAGATGCGGATATACGCAGAAAGCCAAAGTGGCAGGACATACTGTTTACCTGAGGACAGGAGAATATGAAAACGGACAGGTGGGAGAGATTTTTATAGATATGCACAGAGAAGGAGCTGCATTCAGAAGTCTTATGAACTGTTTCGCCATAGCTATTTCCCTGGGCCTCCAGCATGGAGTGCCTCTTGAAGAATTTGTAGACGCTTTTGTTTTTACACGATTCGAACCGAATGGTATTGTTTCAGGTAATAATTATATAAAAATGACTACCTCGGTTATTGATTATATTTTCAGAGAACTTGCCATAACATATCTTGAAAGATATGATCTTGCTCATATTGACGATACGAATCATCTCAGAGGAACTGAACTGTCAAAGCCTGAAATTTATGCTAATAGACGGGATAGAAAGATAAAAGAAATAGATGAAGTCAAAATGGCAAGGTTTCAGGGTTATACAGGAGATGTGTGCGAGTCCTGCGGAAGCCTTACTATGGTTCGAAACGGCACATGTTTGAAGTGTGTGACCTGCGGTAATACGAGCGGATGCAGTTGATTGCTTTTACTGAGTTAAGCATAAATAATACATATATGCTCCCGTGATGCGTAACACATTACGCATCACGGGAGGAAATTTTTTATTACATGCTTATGCTCAGAAAAGTAAAAATGATATGTGGTTTTTATACAATGAAACATGCTATTTGTTACTTAATTTACCCGGTGCGGTAATTAGCATTTCTTCCTCCCTGCAATAATGAGATCTGATTTGTTCATACCTGTTCTTCCTGTGAGTATGTCACAGAAGCCTGCCTCCTCTAAAAGACGTATCAATAATGTTTCCGGTATGAAGTGATTGGCTTTTACGGTCAGTTCTGTCATAAGATTTATTGCATTCATATATAACCTGTCTGTTCCGTAATCGGTCATATTCTGTGTCACAAACCACCCGCCGGGAACTATAGTTGCAGCAATTTTTCTTATAACCTGTTCCAGTTTATCACCGAATATTTGAAGTACATAAGAAGTAAGGACAATATCATATGTTTTTTCCGGCAGATAATCTGTTAACAGGTTACATGGAATGACAGATAACCTGTCTCTATATGCTGATTCTGTATATATATGTTTTATCTCTGCCGCAACGTCAGGTAAATCAGCAATTACTCCATGTAAATTTGAGTTGCAGTCCAGAAGAGCTGTGGCATATTTCCCATGATTTCCTCCTATATCACACATCCACCGTGCATCATTAAATCCCGGAAGCTTTTCTATGAATTCCACAGTATCCTGTAGAGAACCCCTCATGGCATGCTCTATAATTCCTTTCATCCCATCAGAAAATTTTTTGCTTATACATCCTGCAGGTATACCTGGTTTTCTGAGCAGTTCAGACATACTGGATATAATATGTTCGCAATTCTTTCTCTGCCAGAGCAGAGAATTTCCCTGATAAAAGGGGGATGTTGAAACAAGGAATTCAGCAGAAGCAGATGTTACCATATACCTGTTATCTATTACAGTAACCAGTTTACGGCCTTCAAGCAATGAAAGCAGTGCTTTTATGGCACCTTCATCTGTTCCTGTTATCTCTGCTGCTTCCGCAGCAGTTTTGGGGATTAAAAGATGATCAAAGAGTTTGAGATTGATTGATTCTTTCATTGCACATGCATCAATAGCTCCGATAAATATAGATTCTATAAAATCGAAATCATTGACCGGTTTTTCCATAGTTGTTTTTGTAATCATTCGTTTGCTCCTTTTTTTTAGATTATAATTAAGCTACTTAACTATTTTTTGAAAAAAAAATATTACTTTTCCGGGACTCCGGATATTCTTTCATCTATAATATCATTTATTGTTTCTAACATGACTGATATAGTTGCAATCTGGGATGATGAAAATGAACTCAGACGATTTATCAATTCGTCCATTTCTCTGCCGTGGAATTGTTTATGGGCGTGGTATGCCTGCCATCCCGGTTCTGTAAGTGAAAGTAAATATTCTTTGTTACTGTATGGAGCCTGCTGTTTTTTTACATATCCGTTTTTTGACAGTTTTGAAATCATCTGTGATGTTGCGCTTTTTGTAACACCGAATAGTTTTGATAGACTGGTAATATTGATTTCTTCATTCTCGCCGATTGCCTGAATGATATGTGCTTCATTTGTTGTAATTTCCCTGTCTTTATCTATTTTTATGGGCATAGTCTCCATAAAAGTAAATTTTCGTGCAAACCTTAACAGGTGACTTACTGTATTTGTAATGAGTTCTTTTTTAGTATCCATATATACATGATACAGGTGCTTAACTATTTTGTCAATAGTTTTTCATAATTTTTCTGTAAAATGAAATTATCTGGAAAATTTTTATAAATATGCCAGAACATGTTCCCCTGCTGTCTCACCGGACGAGTGTTTTAATATAGTCCCTGCCATGGCAGTACCTGCAAGAAGGATAATATCTCTGTCCGGATCGGCAATTTTTAATGCATAATCATAGGTTTCCAGAGGGCCTCCCGCATATTTGCAGGCTATATCAGGTCTTATATGTGCGCAGAGTTCTATCATTCTGAGAGGGTTTGCCTGATCTTTACTGTGTTCTTTTTCGTAACAGAAAGCAGGGAGAAACATTTTTATGTTATGTAAATTTATAAGAGCTTTCAGTGTATTCAGAGGTTCTTCCACTCTTGTTATAAATGTGGCACAGAGAATGATATTCTCTTTCCCTGAATTCTTCATGAGTTCCCCTATGGAATGCATAAGACCTCCGAATTTCAGACTGCTTGCGCCGGCAGAAATCAATGTTACAGGCCTTTCCCTGATAACTTCCATACGTCCAGGACATGTAGCTTTTTTAAGGCCTTTCTTTATAGCTTCCGTAATCTGTGAAAAAGTACCTTTCAGGATATGTCTTTTCCATAAAAGATAGGCTGTATAAGCAGAAAGGACTGCGTTGTCTAAATGAAAGGCTCCCGGTACTGAAAGTTCTATGTCCATAGTATGACTGTCCAGAACTATTTTTGCTTTACTTCCCAGTATGGTACATCTGGAATGTTTAACAAAAAAGTCTCTGCCATATATACAGATAGGGCCGGCTTTTTTAAGTTCTGCCAGGTGTAATATGGCATCCTGAAGGTGATCTTCCTGTTTCCCTATTATGGCAGGTATATTTTCTTTAAGTCCTCCTGCTTTATGCCATACAGGGCCTGCAATATCTCCTGCCTCTTCCAGCCACAGAGGTAAATCGTCAGGAGGTTTTAGCTGTTTGAGGTGGTCACCTCCGACGGTATTTAACATAATTGCGCACGGAGATAGCAGGGAAGACGAAGGATCGTCTATTAAACCTATATTTGCCTCGAAAATTGCAAAGCCTGTGTCGTGCCGTGTAAAATAATCTGCCAGAACGGCATATCTTACATCATAAGAAGCCATAGTTCCGTAAAGGGACAGACAGTATTCGATAAAAGGTTCCAGTGTTCCAACTGATAAAAGAAAATCTTCTACAGAGATCCAGTTACTTTTATTTTCTCCGGCCATCAACAATTGATATCTTTCCCTGTTGCCGTTATTATCTTCGAATAAAGGCGGTTTTGTTCCGATTCCTACAGGTTTGTTTACTCCTGTTAAAGAAAAGAATTCACTGACGATAAAGGCAAGGAATCTTGAAGCTGATGCTTTACCACAGCTTCCTGCCGTAATGACATAAGGTATATGACGGAGTTTTTCCTGTAACCCCGTTTCTTTAAGCAGCCATGCAGTTCTTTTGCCATGCCTGTCTTCTTCATGTTCCGGATATCCAAATCCCTCTACATATTCCATAGCAGAATTAAATTCTTCAGTCATAATTTTTTATTCTCCTTTTCTTATTTTGTATTTTCATATAAGTTTAAACGGTCAGCTCCTCCCGTCACGCGTCACGCGTTACGCGTTACGATTCTCCTTACTAAACCGTCCCTTTTGCAGGCACAGATTTTTTTATTCTCTGTACTTTAGTAAGATGAATACCTGCCATAACCATAATAATTCCTCCAATCTGTGCCGGTGAGAGATGTTCTTTTAAGATTATGGCAGCAAATATGATAATCAACGGTCTCTGTAACATATTAAATATGGATACCCTTGTAGAACCGAGTATATGAAGGGCATAGAGAAATGCTACATTTGCCATTGCACCTGCAATACCGATCCATATGCCAGGTTTCCAGGCTTCAGCGGGCATGGGTAATGCTGCAGGCGTAAAAAATAACAGCACAAGAAGGCCGTTAATCCAGAATATATATGTGGAAACCAGGGCAGGCTTGAATTCCGACGTAATATCTTCCATTCTGGTTCTGTATATTATCGTGCATATCATGGCACAGAATACGAAAAATATGCCGGTTATGTTCCACTGGTTTATACCGCCCTGATCCAGTGTAAGAAGCACTCCGAAAAAACACAGGAGAAAACCTGTCCAGAATTTTATGTCCAGTCTGTCTCTTCCCAGTGCCGAATTGATTATGGCTATTATTGCCGGATTTGTTGTGACAAATGTTATATATATTATGGCAGATATATGTTTCAGTGCCATAAGGGAAGAGAGATTATTCAGCAATAACAGAATACTTACACTTCCTATTTTGAGCATCCCTTTCCATCCAATCCACCTGAAGGTTCTTGTAAGGGGATATATTACCAGCGCAGCCATTAAGGTTTTGATAAACAGCAATTGATAGGGAATAATGTTACCCTGGTAAACAACCTTTACTATTACAGGTTCTATTGACGCTGAAAGAAGGGATAAGATTATCCACATGGATGCTACATAATTGAATTTTTTTTCTACATTCATATCACTGTTAACTCCCTGATTAATTTGATTTAATAGTTTTTAGTGATTCGTGACGTGTGACGCGAGGATTACCTGTGATTTCTTAACATATTTAAGTGTATATAAACTTAAGTATGTCATCTTTATTTTTTCCTGAAAGTCCGAGTTTCTCCATAGTTCTTCCTTCCTGTAAAAAATTTCTCTTTAAAATTACTGAAAAAATATTTATTACAGAATCTATTAAAGGTGTTTTTATATCTGCCGTTCTTGCCAGATACCATGCAGGAACAAGACTGCAGCATATATCTTCCATTACAAATCTGTGGTTCAATGTATTGGTGGAAATACTTTTACTGTAATTGGGTACATGAACCAGTGTGTCATAAAGATTGTCTCTCATACAGCAGTAGTATTTATCCAGTAATTCCTTTAAACTTATAAAACTGGTATTATAGGCCTGTCCTATGGCATTTCTTTCTTTTTCCATTTCTTCCAGCAGTGATATTGTATGTTCGGTAAAACCTTCATAATAGAAAAGAAATTTTTCTTGTCTGTCTACTTTATTCATATTGGCAAGCATAATAAGAGGGTGGGCCATGGCTCCGAAATCTGTAAGTCCTCTCTGGATAAAATTTTCTGCCTGTTCCAGATCAGGGAAAAAGTTCTTTATTATAGAGCTGTTTTTCTCTGTTTCCGATGCATTTTCCGATGAATAAAGATTCCATTTTTTATAACCTCTTATCCATACAGTTTCAGGGTCAACTATTCGGGATGCAAAAATTGCATCCGTTTCTATGACTTTTACACCTGTTATATTTTTTTCTCTGAGAAAATTTGTAACCTCAAGAACACCTCCCAGCTTGCTTGAAAAAAGTATTATTTCATGACCCTGCCTTAAATAGGGACTTATTCTTCTCATTACATCCATATAGGCAGTGGTAACAGTACATATAAAGATTGTACTTACCTGTTTCATAAACTCTTCTGTATTATCAGTAATGTCTTTTATTTTAAATGTGCCGTTCAGCTTATCATAAGCTTTAATTTCCTTCTTTTCTGCTATGGTTTTTACCATGTCGAAATGTCTTACAAGCATATAAACATCATAGCCGAGACTGGAAAGATAACATGACACAGACCAGGCTGAATTGCTTGAACCTATAACACCTGTACTTTTCATAAGAATTCTCCTTTATATTAAAATCGTAATGCTTTATGGAATATATGACTCTGTCACAGACTGAAATATTTGATACCTGGTCTCAATCAATTTTTAAAATTTTTTCCTCTTTATATATCGTTCACATTGCTTCAGTCTTCCGTATCCAAGCATTATGCCCAGTATAAAATCTTCTTCATGAGTGAATTCTTTGAGCCCTTTATTGCCGAAATTTTTAAGAACGTCAATACAGAGGGAATTACCAAAAAAAACATTGATTTTACTATCTGTTACGTGATGGATGAGATAATCTATATGTTTATCTGACAGTTTTTTTTCTATGAAATCTTTATAGCTTACCTTGCTTGTATAAAGCACCAGATTTCTCAGGCCTTTTTCATATTCATATATGTGATGAAGAAATATTGTTATATGGGAATGAATTTTTTCATAACTTCTGGCTCTATCCGGCACAAATCCTCCTGATATAAAAGATATTAGATTATTGGAAATTTCTTCATAGGAATAAATCTTACTTATTGTTGACATTATAATTCCACCTTTCTTTATTTTTGATACTGAGTCTCAATAATATATTAAAAAAAATATTATTCTATTTATAGATAAGTTATAAATAATTTTTTCTAACTGTAAAGATAATTAATTGTGGTTCATATAAAGGACAGAGGGGGGAGCTCTTGTGGATGAGAGTATTTTTTCTGGAGACAGTTTATTAACAATAAAAGTAATATTTAAAATTTTTAAAATTTTATGTGAGAAGAAAATTGTAAATATGAATATAGCCAGGGAAGAAAAAGCATTTTCCCACTGGCAGAAAGGACAGTTTTTGTCGTTTATAAATCCTTCATGTTTATGAAATGGTACATGTAATGGAATTATAATGAGTAATAATAATAGGAGAATAGTAAGTCTCTTTAGCACCTGTCTTTACACACCCCCATTACTTCTACTATATGGTTCTGATGGATAAAATTATTTTTCTTACAAATATCTTCCAGGAATGCATGTAAATCAGGATCTTCAAATTCGGTAATTTTGTTGCATTTCGTACAGATTAGATGGTGATGCGGAGTATGTTCGTAAATATGTTCATAATAGACCTGTCCTTTATCGTCAAAGAATTTCTGTATCAGTTCTGCGTCTATCATCTGATTGAGTATTCTGAATAAAGTAGCTCTTGATATATTGTTTTTCTCAGCTTCTTTACGAATATCATCAAGTTTTAGATGGCTGTGAACACTGAAAAGATAATCAAATATTATCTTTCTTGCCGTTGTAAATCTCTGATTTTTAGACTTTAAATAAGTATCGTATTTTTTTTCCGGTGTTAACATGGTTTTGATACCTGGTCTCATTATTTTTCCTTGATTATAACAGTTAAAAAATATTTGTCAAGTTTTATGGAAAAAATTCTTTAAAAAAGAGGAACTTCTGTGGTACGGGCAAATTATAATATATAAAATTAAATTTTATTTATAAATGAACATTCCGGGATTTTTATGCAGAAGAAAATAATTGCCTTTACAGTATTAATATTATTTCTCGTAATTCCTCTTCATATTCCTTTTCATATTCATTATGATACAGATGACGGTCATGGCTGTATTTTCTGCCACTGGGAACAGTATTTCTCCGGTCTTAATGTCTTTATTTTCTCTGTATATTTCTTCTTTACCGTTCTTTTATCGGTAATTTTCAGGCTCACGTATTTTTATTATTTTCTATCCACCGGTTTTAACTCCATAAGAGCACCTCCTGAAGTCATTTCTTATAGCCAGATACAGTAAGCTATTATTGTTCATAATATTACATTATGGGTAATATTTTGCTTTACATGTATTTTATAATAACAGGCATTGTTCACAACGGCAAATGAGAATCTATTCCTTCCGTTACGCATTACCCATTACGATTCTCATATAATCCTTACATAATTCTCGCGTCACGCGTCACGCGTCACGCGTCACGAAAGAAGTGACTTTATTTGGAATTTATATCTAATTTCACTGTTATATTAATCAGTATAATCCTGGAAGCTCTTCCTTTTATTTTACTCGGTTCTCTTGCTTCCGGCATTATAGAGGTTTTTGTTTCGGAACAGTTTATATGCAGAATATTAAGCCGTAGAGGATATATATCAATGATTGTTGCGTTATTCACAGGTTTGATTTTACCTGTATGTGAATGCACCACTGTTCCTGTATCAAGGAGGCTTATAGTTAAAGGTGTTCCTTTCTATGCGGTAGTTACTTTTATGGTTGCAGTGCCGCAGATAAATCTTCTGACTATTTTTTCTTCCTCTATAGCTTTTTCATATAATATAAAAATAATACTTATAAGAATATTAACAGGTTTTCTTATATCCCTGGCAGCAGGTATTTTGTCTGTATTTATCTTTAAAGAAAGAGGCAAAGACCTTTATATTGAAGGTAAGGATGAAAATTGCTGTTATAGTATTATAAATCATAGCCCTGAAGAAGTAATTCCTTTATGGAAAAAAATCGGTAAACTTATGGAAGCTACAATTGATGATTTTTTTTATATAGGTTTTTATTTTCTTACAGGTGCTTTCTGTGCTGCTGCCGTGCAGACATTTTTCCCGAAACAAATCCTTTCCGATATGGCTTCTGGTAAGATTTTGTCCATAGTTTTAATGATGGCTGCCTCTTATCTTCTGTGCCTCTGTTCCGAGGCAAATGCTTTTATTGCAAAGAGCTTTGCCAGGCAGTTTCCACTGGGGTCGGTTATGGCTTTTATGCTTTTCGGGCCTATGATAGATTTAAGAATTACTTTTATGCTTCTGGGAGCATTAAGAAAAAGAGTAGTTGTAAAATTAATGTTATTAATAATCAGCCTTAATTTTATCGCTGCTCTCATAATTAATTTTTTATTTAAGAGGTGATATGATTGACTGTTATAGATAAAGAATTTTCCCGGCTAATCGTACTTTCCCTCGTCATTCTTGGTATATTGAATCTTTTTATGGCTGAAACAATAGGCAAACTTGTTCATCCGAGAATGTATCCTTTTACTGTTTTTACACTTATATTTATCAGTATTATGTTTATTTATCAGGCTTTAAGTATGGGGAAAGGAAAAGAAATTTCCAGGTTTAATCCGAAAATAATAATATTTTTTATTCCTCTTATACTTGCGGCATTTTTCGGAGTTACCTCCCTCGGTTCCGGTGTTGCATCAAACAGGGGCATGGCATCAGGTTTTTTCGGCGATGCAGGTAAGGGTAACAGACAGCTTATTGAAAGGTGTAAAATAAACGGCACTCTTGTATTCAATGAAAGTGATTATTTTAACCTTTCTGAAGAATTGCTTGATAATATAAAATCTTATGACGGAGAAAAAATTGAAATAAAGGGTTTTGTATTTAAAATGAATGATTTTAGTGAGAATCAGATAGGTCTCGGAAGGATTGGTATATGGTGCTGTCTTGCCGATTCTATTATGTTCAGCTTTATCTGTGAAACTCATGAAGCCAGAAGTTTTTCTGTAAATGATTGGATAATTGTAGAAGGCGTATTAAAGGCCGGAACCTATAAAAATTCCGCAGTTCCTTTTATTAAAGTGACATCTATAAAGAAGATAACCCGGCCGGAAAATCCTTATGTATATTTAAAATTATGAATAATCAGGAGGATAATAATGAAGATATGTACAGGTATATGTTTAATAATGATTTTTTTCTCTGCTGTCTGTTTCTGTCAGAATATTAATAATACTGGTGATCCGAATTCACAGAAACAGTCCGACAGTGACGATTTGCAGGTAAAAAGAAGGGATGATTATGTGAAGATGTCTGTGTTGCTTGAAGTTACTGAACAGCCCTGGAGACATCCTGAAAGAGTAAAGTATTTATGGATGAGAAATATATACATAGGTATGATTGGTCTTTCTCTGATAGCTCTTCGTCCAAGGATTAATAAATATATTCACAGGGGAGGTAAGATAAAAATTATTGAATTGTAATTTTTTATGACCCGTAACTGCTGAATATCGTGACGTGTCACGCGTTACGCGTCACACGTCACGAATCAGATGGCATGACTTAAAGTACCTTCATAAAGGCTGCCAGGCTGGATTTTTCCTCTTCAGTCAATTTTGTCTCAAGAATCAGGTTGAAGAACTCCACTGTATCTTCAATGGTAAGGAGTCTGCCGTCATGAAGATAGGGAGGAGAATCCTTAATACCTCTGAGAGGAAAGGTTTTTATCGGGCCGTCTGATGAAGCATATCTGCCGTTAATCATAACCGGTTTATAGAACCGTTCTGCTTTCAGATTATGCATCAGATTATCCGTATAATACGGGCCGGGATGACATACTGCACACTGGCCTTTTCCGTAAAAAATTTCCTGACCTTTTAATTCCGATTCTGTAGCTTTTTTAGGGTCAAGTTTACCTAAAATATTAAGTTTCGGTGCAGGCGGAAAATCCATGAGTTCTATAAATTCCGACATCGCATGAACCTGATGGCCTCTATCCAGTATATTAAGTCCCTTTTTTGCAGCTATTACCGGATCACCGTCAAAATAGGCTGCTCTCTGTTCAAATTCTACGAAATCTTCCACAGTTTTCAGGCCTCTCTGAGAACCTAAAAGCTGCTGAATATTGAGGCCTCTCAGTGTGGGCGTGTCCAGTCTGTGGCGGAATTCCTGGGGACGAATGTCTCCTACCAGATGGGTCGTGCCGTTTGTATGGCCGTTTACATGACAGTCAAAACATGTTACTCCGAAACTGGGTTTTTCCGATCTTCTGTCTTCCGTTGCATTGAACTGCTGCTGCGGAAAAGGGCTTACAAGCAGTCTGAGACCTTCAAGCTGTTTCGGATTGAGAGTTCCGTTGAATAATTTGTAGTAATTATCCAGTGTTATAATCTGTCCCTGTGATACATCGCCTAAATCAGGTCTTGTGGTAAGATATATAGCAGGAGGATATTCAGGCATAAACTGGTCGGGAATGTCAAAATCCAGATCGAATCTTGTAAGATCACGGCCATCCTGTTTTTTCATTTCATTAATATGATATTGAGGGAATAACATGCCCCCTTCTTTATGGTTCGGATGGGGCAGGGGATAGAAACCTGCAGGAAAGATTCCTTTTTCCTTTATTTCCTCTGGAGTCATTTTAGAAAGCATATCCCATGTAATACCTTCGGGAAGTTTAACCCTTACGCCTTTCTGAAGGGCTTTCCCTCTGGACATTGTAACGGTTTTGTCAGGAATGTCACTTAAATCATAACGTTTATTAAGTAATTCCATGTGTTTTTTCATTACTTCAGGCTTTTCTGCTTTCATTCTCTCCATAGTGGTAGTGAAATCTTCCTTTATCACTACAGGAGAGTAACTTGAATTAACTTCCTCTGCATAGTTTGCAGCAAGGAAAACAAATACCAGAATTACCGAAAACAGCAAAACCCCTTTTACATTTGTCTTCTTCATTTTCCATCTCCTCTCTTTCCTTATTTTTTTGATTTGATTTTTGCAGTGTCCCTCCTTTCTATCTTTCCATTATGTCAGAACCTGCAGACCTCTTTCCCTCTTCTGAAGTACAGTTCCTGCAGATTCCTCTTATTTCCGTGAATTTACCATCAATAATACCCCATTCTTTTACCTCTTTCGGCAGCTCTATAGTGTAAAATTCAGGCCAGTAAAAATCCCAGAGTTTTTTACATTTAATACAGAGCATATGATGATGAAGTTCCGTATTGGGATCGAAACGGGCTTTCTCACAGAGTATATGAACTCTGGATATGAGACCCCATGCATAAAAAGCATTCAGAGTCCTGTAGACTGTGTCTATTGAAATAGTAGGCATATTCACTTTGACTCTGTTATATATATCTTCTACAGAAGGATGATCTGTTGATTTAAGAATTTCACGAAAAATTTCCACTTTTTGATAGGTGAGTTTTACGCCATGATCATTACAATTTTTTTTGAGAAGTTCCAGTTTATCCATTGATGACTCTTTTCATTATTAAAAAAATTATGATACATAAAAAGTGAAAAGTGAAAAGTGAAAAGTGAATGTTAAG
Source organism: Vulcanimicrobiota bacterium (assembly GCA_040217695.1). Taxonomy (GTDB): domain Bacteria; phylum Vulcanimicrobiota; class SpSt-956; order SpSt-956; family JAKJGF01; genus CALARM01. The sequence continues at coordinate 45,978 of JBEHWO010000006.1, forward strand.
GAATGTCTTATTCTATTCACCTTTCACTACTCACTATTCACTATTTTACAAATAAAAAATTACTGACCTGAGCATAAGCATGTAATAAAGTTCTTCCTCCCGTCACGCGTCACGCGTCACGCGTCACGAGAGCAGTTATGTATTATTTATGCTCACCTCAGTAATATGTGCCTTCTTCCGTAGCTTTTGCTCTTTCTTCATTACTCATAGAAGCAATCTTTTCTACTTCTCTTATATCCAGATTAAGCACATCTACCACCCTTTTCCCGTAATCTCTGTTTGCTCTGTAGAAGATGGATGTCTGACGCATCTGAAGTCTTTTCTGAGCTTTACAGAGATGGGACGTTATATTATAGATCAGATGTTCTCTGTCTGTGTCTGTCATAACCCTGCTGTAAAGCTCTCCTGCCTGGATAAAATCATCATTTCTGTGTTTAAAATCGTGTCTTCCTGCCCATCCGGTTATATCAAACATGGGTTCCCCTTTATCAGGGGCAGGAGACTGTCCTCCGAAACTATTTGGCCAGTAATTCGGCCCTGAACCGCCATTATTATCGGTGCGCATGGTTCCGTCTCTCTGATAGCTTTTTTCGGGAGCAAATTTCGGTGCATTTACGGGAATTAAATGGTAATTGGCGCCGAGTCTGTGAATATGAGTATCGTGATAGGAAAAAACTCTTCCCTGAAGCATTCTGTCAGGAGAAAGGGCAATACCGGGCACTACATTGCCGGGGCAGAAAGCTGACTGTTCCACTTCTGCGAAATAATTTACCGGATTACGGTTTAATACAAGTTTCCCGACCTTTACAGGAGGAACATCTTTGTGGGGCCAGATTTTTGTTATATCAAAGATATCCCACGGGAAATCTTTTGCCTGTTCCTGTGTCATAATCTGCATTTCAAGAGTCCATGAAGGGTATTCTCCGCGTTTAATGGCTTCATAAAGGTCTCTTGTAGCATGATCGGGATCTGAGCCGGAGAGTTTTTCTGATTCCTGAGCAGTCAGATTTTTAATACCCTGATCTGTTTTCAGATGATATTTAACCCAGAAATACTCCCCCTTTTCGTTGTACCATTTAAATGTGTGGCTGCTGTAACCGTTTGTATGCCGGTATGTAGCAGGAGTACCTCTGTCGGAAAAGAGTATTGTAACCTGATGAATTGACTCGGGAGTAAGAGAAAGGAAATCCCAGAACATATCAGGATCGGGAAGATTTGTCACGGGATTTCTTTTCTGTGTATGTATGAAATCTGGAAATTTAATGGGATCGCGAATAAAAAATACAGGAGTATTATTACCTACAAGGTCGTAATTTCCTTCTTCAGTATAGAATTTTACTGCAAATCCCCGGGGATCTCTTGCTGCATCGGCAGAACCTTTCTCGCCTCCTACAGTGGAAAACCTGACAAATACTTCTGTCTTTTTTCCTATTTCGGAAAGGAAATGAGCTTTCGTATAAGAGGTAACGTCTGCCGTAACCTCAAAATATCCGTATGCTCCGGCCCCTTTTGCATGAACGACCCTTTCCGGGATACGTTCCCTGTCAAAATGAGACAGCTTTTCAAGAAGATGTATGTCCTGTAAAAGAATCGGGCCATTTTCTCCTGCAGTCATACTGTTCTGATCACCTGCTACCGGTATGCCGAAGGCTGTGGTAAGAGTATTTTTTTTCATTTTTATATTCCTCCTTTTCATGATTCTCTAAGACTACCAGTTTTCACCGAGAAGTTCAAAATATGCCTGAGGGTGTGCACAGGCCGGACAGGACTGCAGTGCTTCGTCTCCTTCATGGATGTAACCGCAGTTGAGGCATCTCCATACAACCGGTTTATCTTTTTTGAATACTTTGTTCTCTTTTATATTTTTAAGTAAATCATTATACCGTTTTTCATGCTGTTTTTCTGCTACTGCTATAAATTCAAATACCTTTGCTATTACATCAAATCCTTCTTCCTTTGCTACTTTTGCAAAATCAGGATACATACTTGACCATTCATGATATTCTCCACCTGCTGCTGCTGCCAGATTTTCTTCTGTTGTTCCTATTACGCCGGCAGGGAATGCTGCTACTATTTCAACATCTCCTCCTTCAAGGAATTTGAAGAATCTCTTTGCATGTTCTTTTTCCTGATTTGCTGTTTCTTCAAATACGGCAGAAATCTGCATGAAACCTTCCTGTTTTGCTTTACCTGCAAAATAGGTATAACGGTTTCTTGCCTGAGATTCACCTGCAAAAGCTGTCAGTAAATTTTTCTCTGTTTTTGTACCCTTTAGACTTTTCACTTAATAAATCACTCCTTTTAATAATAATTTTTCTTAGATAAGAATTATTCTTATTTAAGATTATAACATAAGTGATTAATATGTCAAGTTTGGAAATTTAAAAAAAGATTCTATTTTTTTGTTTTGTAATGGTATATAATATATAGTTAATTTCATAGCAATTCATAATTAATAACTTCGTAATGCGTAAAGTGTAATGCGAATGGGTAATAACCCATCACGCATCACGCATTACGCATCACGAATTATTTATATTCTAATAAGTTATGAAATACACTATAATATTACAAATGTGGAGGTAAAAGAATGGATAAATTAATTTTTAAAACTCTTGCAGTCCTGGTATTTGTGTTATTTGTGTCATTAAGTATTTCTGCCGCTGAGGAATGGAAGCCTGTATGGTCAGATGAATTTGATTATGAAGGTTTACCTGATGAAAGTAAATGGAATTATGATACAAAAGGTAACTCTTACGGATGGGGAAACAATGAAGCCCAGTGGTATACGGAATTCAAAAAAGAAAATGCTTGTGTAAGTAACGGTACATTAAAAATTACTGCAGTAAAGGAATCGGTAGAGGGGAAAAATTATTCTTCTGCAAGGCTTACCAGCAAAGGTAACTGGAAATACTGTAAAATAGAAGTGAAGGCAAAAGTTCCCACAGGAAGAGGAACATGGCCTGCCATCTGGATGATGTCTACGGGGAATGAATATGGCTCATGGCCTGACAGCGGAGAAATAGATATTATGGAACAGGTAGGATATAACCCGGAGTTTATTCTATCGAGCACTCATACAAATAAATATAACCATGTAAAAGGAACTCAGAAATCAGGTGAATATCACTGCCCTGATGCGACTTCGGAATTTCATGTTTACGGCGTTGAATGGGAAGAAAATCAATACAGGGTCTATATAGACGGAATCCATTATTATACCTATGAGAATGACGGCACCGGGTGGCAGTCATGGCCTTTTGATAAACCTTTTTATCTTATATTGAATCTTGCCATAGGAGGAAACTGGGGCGGTAAAGAAGGTATAGACGATTCTCTTTTTCCGCAGGTCTTTGAAATAGATTATGTAAGGGTTTATCAGAAAGAAACAGATATTACTGACAGTAAATAGCTACTTCCAATCACCTGTCAGAACAAATGGTGCCCAGAAGAAGGGATGATGATATTTTTTCATTATATCGATCTGGGCACTTTTCATTGCCTCTGACTTGCTATAATTTTTCAGATAATAGTAAAATCTCTCCATCAATTCGGATGTGGCTGTATCGGAAACATCCCACAGGCTTGAACATATTGTAGGAGTTCCTGCATATATGAAAGCTCTCGTCAGACCTACCAGTTCGTCTCCGCTTGCTTCTTCACCCAGGGCTGTTCTGCATGCACTCAGTGTAACAAGATATGCTTTCAGATCAAGATTAAATATTTCATAAACAGGCAATTGTCTGTCAGAGAATAAAAGAGATGAAAATAGAGGTGATGCCGGGGCCAGATCTGAAAACTGAAGGGAGCGAAATTTTTATCTATCTCCCTGAACAGATCCTGTGATTTTTCTATGTACTCTATGGCTTTATCAGGTTCGCCTTTGTCTCTATAGACGAGACCTATAGCTTTTATAGAAAGGGCTTTATACTGGTCTCTCCACATAGGTATACCGATCTGTTCGGACTTTTCCATGGCTATCCGGTAATATTTTAATGCTTCATCAGGTTCTTTTAATTCGGTTAAATAAAAATTTCCTAACATAAGATAATTGAAAGCAACCATAGCTACATCACTTTTATCGGTATTTTTACCCATTGATTCAAGATAATATTTTAAAGCACTGTCTTTTTGTCCCAGTATGTCATAAATTTGCCCGATTTCCAAGTAACACAATACTTCAATACTGTCTGTAGCATCGATGGTTTTACCTGTTTCTATAGCTTCTTTATAAGCTTTTATGGCCTGTTCGTATTTACCCGTTTTATAATATAATGATCCCAGTGAATAGTAGTAACTCAGCAGGAGTTTATCTTTACTATTATAATACCGGTCAGCTCTGAAATAACCGCTGTTTTTATCCGAGAAATCTTTAAGTTCAGTAAAGTCAGATTTATCTATTAATTCTTTCTCTGTTTCAAGATATGTCAGAGCTTCTTCTAAAAAGCCTTTAAGATAACATGCTGTGTACATTTCGTTATAGCAGGTTATAACATCTATGACATCTCCTGCTTTTTCATATAATGAAGCTGCAATCTGACAGTTTTTTATACTTCTGTCTCTATCTCCTGTACGCCGGTAAATTTCTCCTTTTGCAAGATAACAATCTCCTTCATATACTGTTTCACCTGTTTTATTGAAAATCTCTATGGCTCTATCCAGAAGTTGCAAAGATTCATCCTTTTTTTTGAAGATATGGTAAAGATTTAAGGCCTGTCTATAATAACATAGACCTTCCCCTTTTTTGTCTCTCAATTCTTTAAATAATACAAGGGCTCTTTGCAGATCGGGAGGATTTTCATTTTTTTTCCTGCTGAAATCGTTGCTGTATCTGTAAAGCAGTGATTTTGCAAGACTGATTTTATCGCCTGTAAATTCTGAAACTTCAACGGCAATATTTGCAATATATACACATTTATCTGTGGAGATATGTTTTACATCCACAGATTCCCTGGCTTTCTTTAATATTTCTATTACAAAATTTTGATCAAGCATTTTTATGTTATTTTTACAGATTTTTTCTCTTTCTTCACGGGAAGGAGCTTTCTCAAGCATCGTTATCAGATTTTCCCGGCTTATCTGGCCGGCAGATGCAGGAGGGATTTGATGCTTGTAGAGAGAGCAATCACAGAAAAAAAGTAAAATTATTATTAAAAAGATTGAGAAAATAATCTGTCCGAAATAAATAAATTTCTTTTTGGGAGAGATATTTATAGAAGCATTCATAATTTTTTATTTTTTACACCTATTCAGATATATCTCTCTCATGTTCAATAATTCCTTAACCTGTCTTTCAGTCAGAATACCAGTTTCTTCTATGTCTTTGATACTTGAAAAATACCCTGCTTTTTCACGGCACTCTATGAGTGCTTCCGCCTGTTTTACAGTCATTCCTTCCAGTGTCATCAGTTCGAAATCTTCTGCTCCGTTCATATTTATCGATATACCGCCCATATTTTGCCCCAGACATACCGGTTTAAATGTTTCATTATCTATCCAGAGAGGGGGGCCTACATTTTTATATAAGAGAGAAGAATCGTTTTTTATCTCATTAAAATTCTTCTGAATAACTCCGTATAGCTCTTTGAAATTCCGGGAAGTGCCTTCCATGTCATAGCAGAGCATATGGGTATCAAAATCTGCTTTACGATACATTTCTACTGCATTTTTTAAAGATGTAGTGAAAAAAGTGGAAAGGCAGAAAATTTGAAGCATATCATCTCTGTCTTCCGGAAATAATTCCATGTATTTCTTTACAAAATCCAGAAACAGAGGGCCTGCTTCGAAAGGTTTTTCTTTTTCATAGTCTTTAAAGAGACGGTATTTTGCATAGATCATTTTTAAATATATATTTTCCTGAGGGGTTATGTCCTTTTCCGTGAATTCTTCCATATTTAAAAAATCTCTGTAAAAATCCGTTTCTCTGTATTTTCCCATCATATTCTTATCAGTAGTCATCTGATAGAACATATGAGAACATACTCC
>JBEHWO010000007.1:0-49366 GCA_040217695.1 Vulcanimicrobiota bacterium
TGTTATTTTAAAAGCAATCATCTTGACGTGTAAAATGCGCCTGTGTTATAATTTTTTCCTGACTTTAACCGGGAAGCTGGTGAAATAATGTCTTTAGAAAAAAAATGTCTTATTATTTTTGACTGTGACGGAGTAATAGTCGATTCTGCTCCCCATTATATAGGTGTATATAATAAGATATGTGTTAAATATAATAAAAATTTTCATATAAAAACTGTGGATGAATTTCGAACCTGGTATGATTCCAGATGGGAGAATAATTTTTATAGCCTTGGTTTTTCAGAGCAGGATATGCCTGAGATTCTGGATTATGAGAGTAAAATTGTAAATTATGATGAAATTACATTGTTTGATAATATAAAAGAAATTCTTTTAGAGTTAAATAAATATTATTATATGGCTATTGCTTCAACTACACCGGAAGAAAAAATAAGAAAAAAACTTGAAAAAGAAAATCTTGAGAATATTTTCCCTGTTATTTCCGGAGGAGATGACCGTTTAAGTGACAAGGAAATGAAAATAAAAAAAGTTATAGACTGTTTTAATCTTTCTCCTGATAAATGTGTTATGATAGGGGATACGGTTATGGATATTGTAAGCTCCAGAAAACTCGGGGTAAAATGTATTGCTCTTGCATGTGGCTGGAATTCTGTCACCAGACTTGAAGAAGCATCTCCCTGTATTATTATAGAATCCCATAAGGATCTCTTATCTGCAGTGCAAAATGTTTTTGCTATGTCCGGGTCAGTATCTCTCCGGTCACTGGCCACGAAATTATGATTAGGTAGGTGAACTATGAAGAATAGAAGAGTTGTTGTTACAGGGATTGGAACAATATGCTGTAATGGTGTCGGGAAAAATATATTATGGAAGAGCCTTACAGAAGGAGTGTCGAAAATTGACAGAATTTCCTGCTTTGATCCTTCATCTCTTTACAGTCAGGTTGCAGGAGAAGCCAGGGATTTTAATCCTGCAGATTTTATGGACAGTAAAGAAGCGAAAAGAATGGGCCGTTTCAATCATTTTTCCCTCTGTGCAGCCAGAATGGCTCTGGAAGATGCACATCTTACTATTACAGACGATATAAGCACATCTACAGGTGTTCTTATAGGAAGCTGTTTCGGAGGTATGATAACATTTTACGAACAGTTTCAAAAATTTGCCGAAAAGGGTGCTTCCAGAATCAGTCCTTTTTTCATACCTATGTTGATAAATAACATGGCTCCCGGACAGATAAGTATCAATTTTAATATAAAAGGACCAAATTATAGCATAGCTTCTGCCTGTGCCACAGGTGCTCATTGTATAGGTGAAAGCTTTCGTCTTATAAGAGAAGGCGTCGTAGATATAATGGTTGCAGGAGGTACTGACACAGTGGTTCATCCTTTAATCATGGCAGGTTTTGGCAATATGAAGGCTCTTACAGGGAGAAACAGTGAGCCGGGTAAGGCATGCAGACCTTTCGACAGGGGAAGAGATGGTTTTATCATGGCAGAAGGTGCAGGGATCCTCATCGTGGAAGCCCTTGAATCTGCAAAGAGAAGAAATGCACCTGTATACGGAGAAATAATCGGTTTTGGAATGAATGCAGACGGTCATCATATTACTGCCCCTGATCCTGAAGGTAAAGGGGCCAGGAAAGCCATGAAGATCGCCCTGGATGATGGGAATATAAGACCTGAACAGGTGGATTATATAAATGCCCATGGCACGTCAACACCATATAATGATCGTATTGAAAGTTATGCAATAAAACAGGTTTTTGGTTCTCACTCGGGTAAACTTGCAGTAAGTTCAAATAAATCAATGATAGGACATACAATGGGGGCTGCAGGAGCAATCGAATTTGCGGCTACACTGCTTACCCTTAAAGAAAATATAATACCTCCCACTATTAATTATGAAGAACCTGATCCTGACTGTGACCTCGATTATGTTCCGAATAAAGCCAGAGAGCAAAAGGTAGATATTGCCATGAGTAATTCCTTCGGTTTCGGTGGAGTAAATGCCATACTTGTGGCAAAAAAATATATCGAAAAGTGAAAAATGAATAAAACGTAATTTTACTTGTTGTTCACTACTCACTGACAACCATGACCGGTTCGGGCAGAGCGGGGAATGAAAATTTCTTCCTCTCATAAAAAAAACACAATTTATCTTATTGCTTTTACCGTGTCAATCATTTATAATTAACGACAAATGAATTTTTGTTTAGAGGTGTGATTTATGAAACAAAGTAAAAAACTGGGGATTTTAGTAGGCGGAGGACCTGCACCGGGAATAAATTCTGTTATAAGTGCTGCCACAATAGAAGCTATAAATAATGGTTTCAGTGTTATCGGCATATACGAGGGATTTAAATATCTTGAACAGGGTAAAAAGGTTATTGAATTTTTGAATATTCCAAAGGTCAGCAGAATTCATCTTACAGGTGGGAGCATACTGAAAACTTCAAGGACAAATCCTACCAGAAGTGAAGATCGTCTTAAAAACGTCGTGGAAACCCTTAAAGATATGGAATTGAATTATCTTGTAACCATAGGCGGAGACGATACTGCCTTCGGGGCTATGAAGGTTTCCGAGATGGCTGAATATATGGGATATGATCTCAGGGTTGCCCATGTACCGAAAACAATTGATAATGATTTACCTCTTCCTGCAGGTATACCTACCTTCGGATTTGAAACAGCCAGAGCAGAAGGTGCACGGCTTGCATCTATTCTTGCAGAAGATGCCAGAACATCAGGCAGATGGTATGTTGTAATCTGTATGGGCAGAAAGGCAGGCCATCTTGCTCTGGGAATAGGTAAATCTGCAGGCGCTACCATTACCCTTATACCTGAAGAATTTAATGGCAGAATAACTCTGAAACTTCTGGTAGATCATATTACATGTTCTATAATTAAAAGACTCTCAGTTGATGCAGGCTATGGTGTGGCACTCCTTGCAGAAGGATTTTTAGAATTTATAGATCCAAAAGAATTAGAAGCGTTGCTTACATCCCATGAAACTCTGGAAAGAGATGAATACGGACATATAAGACTGTCTGAGCTTAATTTTTCAGACATTATAAAAACAGCAGTTAAAAACAGGCTTAAAGAGTTCGGTATAAAAACACGTCTTGTAGATCAGGAATTTGGCTATGAACTCAGATGTGTTAATCCATGCGCTTTTGATATAGATTATACCCGTAATCTCGGATATGCTGCCTTTGATTTCCTGAGAAGCGGAGGCAAAAATGCACTTATTTCCATTCAGGCCGATCAGATAGTTCCTATGCCATTTAAAGAAATATTTGATCCTGAAACTCAAAAAACAAGGGTCAGATATGTAGATGTAAACTCTCTGTCTTTCAAGATAGCCACTGAATATATGATAAGACTTGAAAAGAGCGATTTTGAAGACGAAGAACAACTGGCAAAACTGGCTCAAATAGCTCATGTTTCTGTTGATAAATTCAGAGAAGAATTTGAGTATCTGGTTAAATAAATTCTTAAGTAACGCGTCACGCGTCACGCGTCACGCGTTACGATTGAGTTCTTCTACCCTTGGCAGAATATGAAGTTCTTTTATCAGATGAAGATAATCTTCATCTGTTATATTTTCCCATATTTTTCCGCTTAATACCAGAAGAATTGCTTCTAAAACGTTGGTACCAAAGGATCGGCCTTCTATGTCAGGTGTTGTGGTAATTAATTTTACCACATGTCTTTTCCTCAGTTCCTCTATATCTGCAGGTGTTATGGTATTTGTTATTATTATCTTACCTGAAAGAGATGAAGGCATATATTTTCTGATAAAATGATAGTCTCCTGCTATTACATATGCTTCTTCATAGTATTTATGATATTTTTCCGCCGGCTCCATATCCTGTTTTTCTCCTACAGGATAGATCATACTTATAGGAAGTTTACATACCTCCGGCAGTATCCTGTCAGCCTGGGTTTCAAGCTCTTCCAGGGAATAGAGAGGTTTGTCCACATCAAGGGTAAACATCATATCTCCGAATGTTACAGAAGCTCCGCATTCTACAATGGAAGATGCCATGCCGAATCTATCCATGGCACATACCATAAGGACTTTTTTATCTTTAATATTTATAATATGTTCTCTGACCAGGTATTTTACCGTTTCTCTTTCAAGTGTATTTTTGAGACTGCTTCCGTCTACAACAGGTGTTATTCTGACTGCTTCTTTAAGTCTGAGGCCGTCTCTTAAAGCATATCTTTTACTTTTTGAGTAGAGATATATATCTATTCCTCCGAGACCTATAGCGTCAACATGGCCGTCAAGTTCTTTTAAAATAGTGACAGCTTTCTTGAAATCCCCGTCTGTACCGATACGGCTTATTTCAAAATCTATATTCAAAAATTTACTCGTTACATGATGGTCTCTTTTGGATGAACCGAGACTTACACTTACTATTTTTTTCATTAAACAGTGAAAAGTGAAAGGTGAAAAGTGAAAATATTATTCACTATACACATATCACTTCTTACCTTTCACCTCTTACCTTATCACAGATTTTTTTAATTTCTTCTTCTCCAATGGAACGATCGAAACTTCTGAAACCTGCCAGTTTAAATCCATGTTTTTTTGCCAGCTTTCCTATTTCTTCTATTTTTTCTACGGAAATCTTTCTTCCGAGACTGTAACATTCATATCTTTTTTCAAGAGCCAGTAGTATTGTTTCTGACATACAGGCAAGGGCAACACCTTCAGGGTAACCGAAATCATAACCGAAATCTACATGTCCCGGTACCTGTACAAGTCCCCCTTCTATAACCAGAACATCCGGTCTGAGAGTTGCCACTTCTCTGCATACATCATGAGGGAGTGCCACATCACATATAACAGAACCTGATTTCGGGTCATCCGGTCGGATTATACCATGAATACTGTTTGTAGCTGAAATAACTATATCACTTCTCGTTACGGTGCTGTGAACATCTGTAGAAGAGGCAACACAAATATTTTTATGTTCTTTAATAAAATCAGCCTGCTGTTCCATCCTTTTTGTGCTTCTTGCTACCAGTATCAATTCTCCTACTTTATCAGAGAGTATATATGAACAGGCACTGCCTATGGAACCTGTCGCGCCTATAACGGAAGCGGTAGAATTTTTCACATCTATATTCATTAATTCTGCTGCTTTCAGTGTTCCTTCTATTGCCATGGCAATTGTTAAACTGTTGCCACTTGTAACGGGGATTGACAGGTTTCTGGAAACTGTTTCACCGCCGTCTCCCACAACAGAGGTATATGCTCCAAGGCCAAGTATTCTGGCTCCGAGATTCTGAGCCATATATCCTGTTTCTATGATTTTTTGATATACTTTTTCTCTGGGGAGGGACATAAACTGCCCGGGGAACAGGGGACATGTGAGAAACCAGCCTTCTGCCTCCACTCCGGTCGCTGATTTTATACCGGTAATATGAGATGCTTCGTAGGGAGGCATCCATTCAAGCATTTTTTCAATAAGTTCCATTCTTTTGTTTGCTGCTTTTGGTTCTACACGTATTACATCCTGAATATCTATGGGATGTATGATGAATGCAAAATTTTCCACTAACTCTGTCCTTTTTCAATTGCTTTTTTCATTCCTTCAAGCATCATAAGAGAATTTTCTCTCACTTTCACTATCAGGGTCGGGCCAATGAGCTCTTCCAGGGCAGGAATGCCGAAATCAAAATCAACTCCCAGTATAACTTCCGTTCCTTCCGGCACATGTTTAAAGATCCATTGACCTTCAAATTTGTCCAGATCTCCTTCTATAAGTTTATAGCTGATAGTCAGACTTTCAGGATCAAAATAATCTATTTCTTTCCAGTATATAGGTGTTCCGTCTACATTTGTTTCCCAGTCGGTAACAGTTTGATTTTCTTTCCTTTCTGTTACAATGACGGAAGAAACATCTCTCATGTAATCAGGATATTTCTCCATATTACAGGCCAGTTTATATACTGCTTCAGGGTCGGATTTTATAATTATTGAAGTTTCAACGTAAGGCAAAATTCAGACCTTTTTCAGGTATTCACCTCCTGAATGTTTATAGATTGGATACTATAATCGTGACGCGTGACGGGTGGTTTCGTGATGCGTGATGCGTATTTAATCCCAGGGCGTTTAATTAAACGCCTACTCACTTTTCACTCTTCACTCTTCACTTTTCACTCTTCACTTTTCACTCTTCACTCTTCACTTTTCGCTATATAGAAAGTGTTTTTTTGGCTTCCTTTATAGCTTCTTCCAATATAACTATGACTTTATCTATTTCTTCTTCCGTTATAATCAGAGGAGGTTCAAATCTTATGACCCTGGGCATATTCAATGTATATCCTGCAGTAACTCCTCTTCTTACCAGGGCAGGTATGAGTGCTCCTCCTATACCTTCTTTTGCGAGCTCTACTCCTATGAGTAATCCTCTGCCTCTTACCGAATGTATTACTTCAGGATATATATTTTTAAGTACCACGAGTTTATTCAGGAAATATTCTCCCCTTACAGCCGCTTTTTCCGGCAATCTGTCTCTTTTAAGTATTTCTATTGTTTTTATGGCTGCAACACATGCCAGAGGACTTCCTCCGAAGGTTGAAGTATGGATAAGGGGATCACTTTTAAAGCAGTTCCATACATGAGGCTTTGCGATAAAAGCACCTGTCGGAATTACTCCTCCTCCGAGAGCTTTGGCTACAGTCATAATGTCAGGTACAACTCCGTAATGATCTACTGCAAACATTTTTCCCGTTCTTCCGAGACCTGTTTGAACTTCATCTGCTATAAGGAGAATATTTCTTTCTGTACATATTTTTCTTATAGAAGGCCAGTAATCATCAGGCGGTACTATAATGCCTCCTTCTCCCTGTATCGGTTCCAGAATAAGGGCTGCAGTATGTTCATTTATAGTTTCTTCTAAAGCTTCTATATCACCGAAGGGGATATAGACGAGTGGTTTATCTTCTTTTTTTAATCCTGTTTTCCCTGAGACACCCATTCCATGAAAAGCATTTATAGCTGATATTACCCGGGTTTTTCCCGTGGCAAGCCTGGCAATTTTGAGAGCACCTTCGACTGCTTCTGCACCGCTGTTACATAAGAAAGAAAAGGTAAGATCGCCGGGAGTAATCTCTGCAAGTAATTCACACAGATCTGCCAGAGGTCTGGAAAAGAACAGCTTGGACGACATGGCCATTTTATCCAGTTGTTCTTTAACAGCCTGAATAACCTCGGGATGTCTGTGACCGAGAGAAAATACTCCGTAACCTCCTGCGCAATCTATATAAGATTTTCCGTCTATGTCTCTGAGGTAAATACCTTCGGAAGCCCATTCAATGGAATTATAACCTGCAAACTTATAAAGCCTTGCAAGGGAAGGGTTGTGAAAACACCGGTACTTTTTAATTGTTTCATTAATAATTTCTTTAGAATTCATCATAAACCTCTCCTGTTCGATTTTTCGACAGAATAATCTCTTTCCCTTCCAGGATTGTTATTATGGACTGTAAGAAAAATAACTCTGGTAAATTATCAGAACTATTAGTATCCTCGCGTCACGCGTTACGCGTTACGCGTCACGATATAAATTGTAAATATTATGTAGTTATTTCCTGACAACTCCTATGTGGCACATGTCATGCATCACTGCTTCTGTGATAATCTACATATTCATTTATTAATTGAATAAGTGAATCGTAATTATCTGTATGAAATATATGTTCTCTTAATCTGGTTGCTCCTTTAAGGCCTTTGATATACCAGGCAAGATGTTTTCTTATGTGTTTAAAACCCGTGCATTCTCCTCTGTATTCTATAAGCAACGCGGCATGTTTTAATGCTATATTCATTCTTTCCGTCAGGGCAGGTGCAGAAGGTATTTCCTCATGTTTGAGCCCTGCTGTTATTGAAGAAAAGATCCATGGATTGCCCATAGATGCCCTTCCTATCATTATACCGTCGCATCCGGTCAGAGAGATAAGATTTCTTGCGTCTTCATAGTTTTTTATATCTCCGTTACCTATTACAGGAATAGAAAGATTACTTTTCAGTAATTTTATTATTTCCCAGTCTGCTTTCCCGCTGAAATGTTGCTGTGGAGTTCTGCCATGAATGGTTATGGCACTTACTCCTTCTTCCTGTGCCATTCTGGCAAAGTTCAGCGTTTCTTCATAATCTCCTGACCAGGCTTTTCTCATTTTAAGAGTAACAGGGATTTTTACACTTTTTACTACAGCTCTGACTATTTCTCTTGCTCTGGGAAGATCCCTCAGGAGATCCGCTCCTTCCAGGTTTTGAATGACTTTTCTTACGGAACATCCGGCATTTATGTCCACCATTTCAGCTCCTGATGCTTCAACGATTTTTGCCGCTTCTGCCATTATATCGGGCCGCCATCCTACAAGCTGAATATTTATCGGTCTTTCAGCTTCTGAAAAAGCGAGCATATTTCTTGTTTTACTGTTCTGATACACAAGGGCCATGCTGCTTAACATTTCAGAATATATAAGGCCACAGCCGAAGATTTTTACTATTTCTCTGAAGGCTCTGTCACTTATTCCTGCAAGAGGTGCAGCTATGACAGGATTTTTTAGAAAGATATTTCCTATGTTCAATAAAAATCAACCTTTTTTTTAAGAGGAATTATAATGGAAATTTTTGTATGAGTCAAGATGGATTATTCTTTTCATCAGTAAAATTGACAGCGAAAAGATATAAGGCCTTCCGGTGAAAGCCTCGCCGATTTGCTGCTATAATCCCCGATGGCTCTCTTGTCATAGAGTGTTTTTTTTGGTATAATTACAAAAACTTATATATTTGTTTAAATGTTGTCTGAAATAAATTAATTTGAAGGAAAAGTTATATTAAAATTAAGTTGGTTTTTATGAAATTTTACAGAACTATTTATGGATTAAACCTGGCAGAATTGCTTATAGCTATATGTATAATGTCTCTTGCTGTTATAACCATAATTGGTATGTTTATGGCAGGTATTATGGGTATGAAGAAAGGTGACAATCTTATTGTTGCTTCTAATCTTGCCCAGTCTACCATTGAATTATATGAAAATGAAATACGGAATAATTTTGATAAATATTCCCAGTCTTCAAGTCCTTATGATCTGCCTGATACAGGGTTTGACAGGATAAAATTTACAAGAAAGATGACAGTAAAAGACTTTATTATATCTTCGACGAATAAACTTAAATATGTTGAAATAAGTGTATACTGGTACGAAAAAAGTGTGGAAGGTAAAACATGGAATAAGCCCACGGAAATGAGATTTTCCACATATGTAAACAATTATCTTGATTATCCGGGAAAAACACCATGATTATGAAAAAAAATAAGCTGAAATATGGTTTTTCAGTCCTTGAAGTATTAATAAGTTCTTTAATATTATTAATTCTTATGACTATTTCCTCTGAGATTATGTATCATAGTTTAAAGATTTCACGGGAAGAACAGGGCCTCGCTTTTCTGAGAAAGGAAGCCTTAAAAGGAATGCACTGGTTTACCAGTGATTTAAGAATAACCAGCGGAGCCTCCTTTGACTATGATAGAGATCCTGTGGCCAATGTGACTATGGTAATGAGTTTTTTAACAAATCAGGAAAATGTTCTGGCCAGCAGTGGAACTGTTTCTAAAGACCCGAACGGTAAGCTGGTTGCAGTTACTCCGGTCTGGTATGGTTATGTTGTATATTATTTGGTAAGTGATCCTGAAAAACCGGGAACAGCAGACTCTACGCAGAAATATTTACTGAAAAGAGCGAAGCGTATCAGACCTGCAGATTCCTATTATAGCGTTATATTATCAAAACCCTATTATGAAAAAGTATTCAATCCATATATGTCTGTGGCAAAACCTTTAGCTTCTGCCGATGTTACCACTTTACTCAATAAATGGCTTATACTGTCGGAGGGAGACAAAAATCGTCCTGATACAATAGCAAGAAATATTTACGATGTAAATCTGATTGAAGCCATGCCGGATTATGTTACATTGACCATAGAAACGAGGGATAAAAATCCCAGAGGAGGAGAGTTGAAAGTAGTTTATACATCCAGGATATTGATGAGGAACAGTAATCTACAATCTCACTGATGAGGAGGGTTTTTTTATGAAAAAGGTCTCGAAGAAAAAAGGAGTTGCAATAATAACATCTCTGGGAGTATGTTTTGTATTACTTGCCCTTGGAACTGTTCTTATGATTAACAGCTATGCTCATATGAATATGGCTCAAAAGTTTCATTATGAAGCTGACGCCCTTAATATAGCTGAAGCCGGAGTGAACTATGAAGTTTATATGCTGGAACAAATAGATTTTAATCTTATAAATGACGGAAATGAACCGGTTATCCATTGTGGAAGAGGAACCTTTAAAGTAGAGAGAGCTATTAATAAAAATGACCCTGATGGTCGTTCATGGGAGGGACTTGTTATCCCACGCTATTGTATAGGAATAAAATCTACTGCAATAGTGAACAAATATAAAAAAGTTGTTAAGACTGTTGTAGGCAATCAACTGGTACCTTATACCGTATGCAGTGAAGGTACAATAAGAATGAATGTCGGTAATAATGAAATCGGCGGTGATCCTGTTACCCTGGATCCGAATGATCCTCCGATATCAGAATTAAACTCTTTCACTGCTGTTGTAGATTCTATAGATGGATTTAGAGGTAATATGCACTCAAATTATGACAGCCCGACAGAAGCTACTTATAGATGTACGTCGGACACGGATAATCATGTTTACCTTACTGTAGAAGGCGGAACTCTATCTACTCATGGAATAGTAGGCACAGAAGCAGAAGAGAAGATTAATGCCAATGGCGGCACAGCGGTCAGCAGTGCCCAGAAGAAGAAATTTATTACAACAGACTATGAGACTCTTTATAAAAAGGCAGAAAAAACATCTGCTTTTATCAGTCTGGATGATAAAGTTCCATGGCCGGTTAAATTTAAAGGAAAATTAAGAAATAACGGCGGAGATCTTGAAGCATATACAAACCTGGGGTGGCTGGAATTAGATAGCTGGTACGGAGATTTCACGCCTGACGGAATGGAATGGAAATCAGGAGTACTTGTAATAGATGAAGGGAAAAATTATACATGGAAAGACGATGTGGAATTAAAAGATGTAAGTATCAGCGTTAAAGGTAATAAAGGCTCGACTCTATTTGTGAATGGAAATATTACGGCAAATAATATAGAAATTACTGCAGATGCCTTTGGTCTTGCTTCAAATGATAAGAAGATTACTCTTAATAATGCCAGGTTAAATATTACAGCTTCTGCTACATCGGACGGAGTAGCTTTATATACAAAAGATCTGACTATAACAACAGATAAAGCTAAAATTCCGGCGGGAGGTAACAACTTTAAAGGTATAGTTTATGCAAACGGCGGTATTATTGATTTGACCAATCAATACGATGGAATAGACCCTAATACCAACAGATTTAAACTTGAAGGTCTGGTAATAAATCCTCAAAGCGATCCCGGTGTTACTCCATGTCTTAAAGTTAAAAATAAAGGTCACAGCAGTTTTAATATAGACCTGAAATATAATCCTTATGTAGCCAATGCTCTGATTGATTATACAACCGGAAAAATTAATCTTCAGCCTTTATACTGGCAGATAGAATAACAGGTTGTCAGGAAATAACACATCATATATTTAGATACTTGCCAGAGGAGGCTTGAGCATATTTTCAGGGAAAGATTCTCTTGAAACTCCTTCTGCTATTCTTGAGGATGGTACACTGATATTTCTATACCCGTGGCTGGAGTGATGATTTCATTACATGCTTATTACCGCTCCAGGTAAAAAGGTGTCCAAAAAAATTATGTATCATATTTATACATAACTTTTTTGCTCCCGTCACGCGTTACGCGTTACGCGTCACGATGAATAAGATTCTGGTTACTAATTTATCTGTTATGGTAATTATGGTCAGAAGGAGGTGAAATGATGAATATTACTATTGAATATTGCACTATGTGAAATTATGAGCCAAAGGCTTCAGGGTTGAAGTCTGATATAGAGAAAAACTTCCCTGGCACAAATATAAAATTAATTCCTTCCGGCGGAGGTGTCTTTGAAGTTGTAAAAGATGGTAAGCTGATTTTTTCCAAGAAATCTCTCGGCCGCTTTCCTGAACACAGCGAGATTTTTGTCGGACTGAAATAATGATTTCATATAATTTCCGGTCAAATTTTCTCCAAAAGTTAACAAAATTTTAACAAATAATTCCATAAGTTTTCACAAAAACTTATGGAATTATGTTATTCTTTATATAAAGAATTTGAACTCTACTTTTATCGATAAAATCTTAAATATGGAAAGGGGTAAAGAGCTTCTTTAAAGAAGTTTCTTGGAATAAGCTATGAAAATAGGAGCGAATTATAATCTTCTGGCAGAACAGAAAATAAAACAAAGCGGCATAAAGAGACAGGGTGAGGCTTCCGGCTCTGTTGAAGATCTATCCAGGAAAGATATGCTTGTAAGTTATTATCCACAGGATCCATATGTGGGGAAACCTGTAACTGCATCAATCCCTGCAGATGATATAACTGCCGGACCTGATAATACAAGGATAGATACGAAAGGTGATGTTAAACCGAATGCAGACGGGAATATGATTTTTGAGCCTTCCGATCCTGCCTTTATAAATGTTCAGACCTTTACAAGCACAGAGAAAACAGTAGAAATGTTTGAGAAATACCTTGGAAGAAAAGTGAAATTCTACGGAAATCGTTCCAGAATAACTCTTCACCCCGATAAAGGTGAGATGAGAAATGCCTATTACAGCCGTCAGGATTGTTCCTTAAACTTTTTCCATTTTAAAGATAAGAAAACAGGCCAGACTTTATATACAGGAAAATCTGCAGAAATAGTTCAGCATGAAGGAGGACATGCCATCATTGACGGAACCCAGTCGGGATGGCTGGGGTGGAACCCTGAAACTCAGGCTCTCCATGAGGCAGGTGCCGATATGACTGCTCTCGTTACATGCCTTCATGATGATAATAATCTGGAACTCTTTCTGAAACAGACAGGTGGAGATTTCAAAAAACCTAATATTATTGCCAGTATGGGTGAAGAATTCGGTATGTCTGCCTATGGAAGACCGTATCTGAGAAATGCCATAAATGATTTTACTTACAGCCCCCCTGAAACTTTACCGGACTATCCGCCGGGACCCGATCAGCTTGGTGGCGAAGCCCATTATTTTGCTCCTCTTTTTGTAGGTGCTTTTTATGATATTCTCGGTGCTGTATTTCATTCTTATGAAAAACAGGGACTGGGACAGAAAGAAGCCCTTGTAAAGACAAGAGAAGTGGCAGGAACCCTTCTTGCCAGAGGTATTGCAGGCGCTCCTCCTTCCAATGCTACATACAAAGATCTTGCTCTGTCAATGATAAAAGTAGATCAGTTGAATGAAAGAGGAAAGCATGTAGATCTTCTTACTGATATATTTAAAGAAAGAAAAATACTTTCCGATGCTGATCTTCCGCAGCTTTCCGCTCTTGATAATACGAGAGCTTATACATTCCTTAATTCCAGCAGCCCTTTAAATGTAATTGATTTTGTTGATAAAAACAGAGAAGTCCTTGGAATCAGTCAGGAACTGCCTCTTACTCTTCAGGAAGTAAATAAAAATGAAGACGGAAGCGAAAGTTTTAATGTAGGCTTTAATGTAGAAGTCCCTCTTACAGGTTCGGATTTCGGAGTATTTGACGGTGCAGTTATAGATCTGCAGGGCGGAGTAACCCTGGGGACAAAGGATAACGGTCTTCTTGCTTCTGTAGCACCGGGAATTGTATCAGACAGTGATATAGCTAAAACAAAGAATTATATGAAAAATTTGATAAAAGGCGGAAGAATAAAATTTGTCGATCCTTCTAAAAGATCTCTTAAAGATGAAGACTTCTTTGATAAAGACGGTAAACCTTATGTGGGCTATACTTCCTATGAAGACGGGAAAATGAAAATTGTCAGAAGCCCGATTATGGTTTAAAGGAACAAAAAATGAAGGGGTCGAAAGACCCCTTCATTTTTTATCCCCTGAAATGGTTTTGCTCTTCAGCAGTCAAATAAGTTAGAGGAAAAAGCATTTCCCGCGTCACCCCGCTCCAGAGATCCTTACTCCACTCCAGTTTTAAATTTATTAATCTCTCATATCTTCTTTTACGAAAATGAGACTTCAAAACTGAAGCTTTTCATTCACTCTTTCGAAGAGATTTTCTACGAAAAAGCATTCTTGCTAAGAAGAATTCCTCTTCTTTAACCACGAAGAGCAAACAACGATAGAGTAAACATATTTTAATTAATTACCCTTTCAAATAGTATTATACTTATTTTATAACTCTTTGTCAATAGTTAAGAGCAAGAAAATACACGAATTTATCAGGTATTTATGCAACAAAGTATAAAATCAATTACAATTTTCAGTAAAAATTGTCTGCCGTAAAAAAATACTATCTTCTTTTGACACTTTAATGTTAAAAGTATATAATAAAATGTATTTTAATGAAGAATTGATATTTAGAAAGTATTTTATGAAAAAATGGATTGAACCGGAAGATATAAACGTGCCGGAGGATTTTTATGAGGCCATTGGAGGCCATCCGATGGTATCGGAACTGTTGGTAAGAAAAGGCTTTACTGCGGTTGAAGATGCAAAAGCTTTTCTCGATCCTGATTATTTTAAACCTTCTCCTTCATCTGATCTGCCAGATCTCCTGTCTGCAGTAGAAAGACTCGAAGAAGCTTTTCAGTATAATGATCCACTGTGTGTATGGGGAGATTTCGACGTAGACGGCCAGACTGCAACAGCACTTCTTGTATCTGCTTTCAGAGAACTGGGCGGTAATGTTACTTATTATATTCCTTTCAGAGACAGGGAATCCCACGGGTTGAATATACCGTCTCTTGAGAGAGTCATTGCCGGTAATATAAAACTGCTGGTCACCTGTGATACAGGCGTTTCAGGCCATAAGGAGATTGACTATGCCGTGAGCCATGGTGTGGAAGTTATAGTAACAGATCATCATGATCTCCCTTCTGTTTTGCCTTCGGCTTTTGCTGTGATTAATCCGAAAAGGCTTGAGCCATCTCATAATCTGAGAGAACTTCCCGGTGTGGGCTGCGCTTATAAACTGGTCGAAGAACTTTACAGAAGAAAAGGAAGAGAGAGTGAAACCAGGAAATATCTTGATCTTGTAGCTCTTGGTATAGTCGCCGATATAGCAACTCAGACAGGTGATACACGTTATCTTCTTCAGAAAGGACTTGAAGTTTTAAGAAATACAGACCGTCCCGGTCTCAGGGTTATTATGGAAAATTCAGGACTTAACTGCAGCCGTGTTTCCGAAGAACATATTGGTTTTGTTATTGCGCCGAAACTGAATTCTCTGGGCCGTCTTTCTGATGCCAATCTCGGTGTGGAATTACTAGTAACAGATAAGGAAGAAAGGGCTGTAATTCTTGCAGGCATGCTGGAAGGTCTGAATTTAAGGAGAAAGGTTTTGTGTGATCAGGTTTTGAAAGCAGCTATGGATCAAATTGAAAGGGACAGGACACTTCTGGATTATTCTGCTCTGGTCATGTCCCACCAGTCATGGCCTACAGGTATAATAGGCATTGTAGCAAGCAGGCTTGCTGATATTTATAGCAGACCTGTTATCCTGTTATCTACTTCTTTGAAAGATATTGCCAGAGGTTCTGCCCGCTCTGTAAAAGGATGTAATATATATGAAGCAATAAGTGCCCAGAAGGATCTGCTTACAGGATTCGGAGGCCATACTATGGCAGCAGGTCTATCTATGAATCCCGAAAATATAGCGAATTTTCGTCATTCCATATCCATTACTCTGGGGGATATGGCAGATGTCAGAACAGATAACCTTCAAGTGTCTTCCTATCTTCCTCTCTGCGAATTATCTATGGGACTTGTAGAACAATTACAGAGGCTGTCGCCTTTCGGACAGGGGAATGAGCTTCCTGTGTTTGTTGCCAGGGATGTTTTCATTAAAGGATGGAGCAGAATGGGTAAAAAAAATGAACATCGCGTTCTCATGCTTGACGATGGTACAGGACAGGATTACAGGGTAACATGGTGGCAGGGAGCATCTTATCCTTTACCGGAAGGACATTTTGATCTTGCCTATACTGTAAGAAGTGTTAATTATCAGGGTGTAAAAGAATTACAGATAGAATGGATAGATGCAAGAATAATTGAACAGGTTAAAGATACTGCCGTAATGGATGTAGTGGACTACAGACGGGAAGAAGACAGGGGAGAGCTTTTAGCATCTCTGGGAAACATTAAAGATGTCCAGATATGGTCTGAAGCGGATAATACTGTATCGGGAAAAAGCAGATATGAACTTATACCTTCGGAAATACTTGTCATATGGACTGTTCCTCCGGGGCCGGAAGAAGTAAAATCTGTTTTAAAGAAAGTGAAACCTTCAAAGATTTATCTATTCGGCATGAATTCTGTCATAGACAGTGAAGAGGTTTTTCTCAAACATCTTTCAGGTCTTATAAAATATGCCATAAAGCAGGGGAAGGTGAAAATTTCTTTCCTGGCTGCTGCCACAGGCAGCAGGGAAATAGCAGTAAAAAAAGGACTTGAATGGCTCTCAGAGAAAGGTTATATAAATATGTCCCTGACAGATGATGATGAAATATTTATATGTGAAGGTAACGGAAAAACCGGTAATCATATAAATGACATTTTATATGAATTAAAGAAAATTATTGAAGAAACAGCAGCTTACAGGAAACATTTTTTAAGGGCAAATAAGGTTCAATTTATATGAGAATCGTCACGCGTCACGCGTCACGCGTGACGCGTGATAGGAGAAGCAAAATCTCATTCTTCGTTGTGACCGAACCGGTCACGGCTGTCAGTGAGCAGTGATTGAGAATAATCCCTTCTTTCACCACTCACTATAAATGACCGCCTATGGGGGACTCGAACCCAGGGCCACGATGCTGGCGACCCGTAGCCGATCCTTTAGGGACCCCTTACCTGGATAAGCGGCAATAACGGAGACGGAGGGGATTACACCCACGTCACAGAGATTTTTGCTGACAGATCTGATATAAACCTCTGTGAACAACTTCTACGTCTCCTTTTTTCCCGGCTAAATAAAAAACTGCGAGATGAGCATCTCACAGTTTTCTATTTATTTGCGAAATTTTAATAATTCACTGATTCGACTTATTTGGATTTTATTCCTGCATGTATTTGAAAAAATTTAAAAAAATTTTTCTCATTCTTTCTTCTCTTCTTTCTTTTCCTCTCCTATTACTTCATCATGAATAGCCTTGCCTGTGATATCTTTCGGCTGTTCCGATATTCCTGTCTCCACTCCTTCTCTCAGGACACTTTCTTCGGCTTTTTCTACGCCTTTTCTTGCAATCTTTTTGGACGCAGCTCTGGAACCGCCTTCAGCTACTTCTTCGGCTACTTCCCTGTTTATTACATCACCTATCTTATCTACTGCTCCTTTTACAAGTAAATCCGTACCAACTCCTACAGTGGCTCCTATGACTCCTCCCGCTACTGTTTCTGTACCAACCTTCTTTAAGCCTTCTCCGAAGCCGTCTTTCCAGGTTTTATCTTCTATAGCAGTTTCAAAGCCTTTATTTACAGCCGTTGCCAGACCATCATCAATAGCTACTGTTGCCACGTCACGGAGAGCTTCTTTCCCTATACCGCCTGCAAATTTTGCTCCTGCTGCCGGGCCGAGGACATTCATGGCTCCTTCTACTGCTCCTTTACTGAAATCTTTAAGACCGTCAGTTCCGAAAGCATCGTAATTATCACCTTTAACTGCCTTATTTATTCCTACTTTCATACCTGCACAGCCAAGGCTTGAGCCTATTAACCATGGGACTGCCACACTTGCACCTGCTCCTGCCGTGCCAACTGTGACGACTACGGCAGCAGTTACGGAAGCAGCGGTAGATAATCCTTCTGCAACATTATCCTTTGCTTCCTGATAGGCCTCTATGGAACTTTCTACTCTTTTTTCCGATTTTTCCAGTTTCTTCAACGCTGCCTCATCCATAGTGCCTCCCTTTGCAATTTCACGCTGGGTCTGACGCACGTCCCTTGCAGCATCGTCCAGGTTGCGACCTTCATCGCCGAACCCGTCCATAATACCGTTGCTTACGCCGTTCCAGAAGGTACCACCGTCTCTTTCTCTTGTCAGTTTATCTTCCAGATGTTCTTTCCGTTCTTCAAGGGTTTTCGGCTCTTTCTGAAGCATATCATAGGCTTTGTTGTAGTCACTGGTACTCAAGTCTCCCTTGAGGTCAGACAGGAGATCTGTACCGTATTTTTCTCTGTACTCCTTTATAAGGGCATCCTTTTCTTTATCGTTTTTGCATTCACCCAGGGTTTTCATGATGGCATCTTCATCTGTCCCTGCTCCCTGTACGGCAAGATGGAGGTCTTCTACCGAACTGGTTTTACCTTTTTCCAGAAGGATTTTAGCTCTTTCCAGATCTGAACCGCTCATTTCTCCTTCAAGCCTGTCCATAAAGTTTTTATCGCTCAGAAGTCTTTTTCTTTCTTCCGGTGTGGCATCTTTTATGGCACTGAATACACTGTTTTCATCAGTTCCTGCTCCCTTCATGGACAGATCCAGTTTCTGATCAGTTGAGAGTTTACCCTGTTTCAGCAGTAGTTCGGCTTTCTCAAGATCTGTACCTGTCATTACACCTTTCATTTTGTTCATGAAATTTTCGTCTTTCATGAGGGCTTTTCTTTCTTCTTCCGTAGCACCTTCCAGAGCTTTATATACGCCATCTTTATCTGCTCCCCAGAAACCGTTCATTGCATCGTCAAGTTTTGTCTTTGCAGGCAGTTTACCGTCTTTTAAAATGGTATTTACTCTGCCCATTTCTTCATCGTTCATTTCACCCTTCAATTTTTCCATCATTTCCGGATCGTTCATAATGGCTTTTCTTTCTTCGGGGGTAGCTTTTTCGAGTGCTTCGTAAATACCTTTTTCGTCTGTTCCTCCTCCTGCCATAGCTACATTCAGTTTGTCCGTAGTAGACAATTTACCTTCTTTACTGTTGAGAAGCGCCATAGCCCTTGCTTTATCCGAACCGCTCAGTTCGCCGTCCAGTCTTTCAAGAAGAGCAGGATCTTTACTCAATTTTGCCCTTTCTTCGGGGCTGGCTTTTTCGAGAGCCTCAAAAATACCTTTTTCATCCGTTCCTGCTCCTGACATGGCTACATCCAGTTTTCCTGCCGTATCCAGTTTCCCTTTATCCAGGAGATTTTTCGCCTTTGCCATATCTGACCCGCTCAGATCTCCTTCAAGGTCTTTCATCAGGTCTACGCCGTATTTATCCTTATATTCTTTTACAAGGGTCTTTCTTTCATCTTCTGTTTTTCCTTCAAGTGTTCTGAATATGGATTTTTCATCTGTGCCCATGCCTTCCATTGCTCTGTGTAATTTCGCCGCATCGCTTTCTTTGCCGTTTTTCAGATATTCCATGGCTATGTCTCTGTCGGAAGGATCGCGTAAATTGTTCCTGAGATCACTTTCCAGTTCCCGGCCTGTTTTACTCTTATAGGCTTCCTGATAGGCTTTTCTTTCTTCAGGAGATTTTCCGTAGAGACTGTCAAGAAGGGCCCTTCTTTCTTCGCTGCCTCCTGTTTTGGCTGCTTCCATGTCTATACTGACCCTGTCTGCAATAAAGTCACCTTTTCTTTTTATAAGATCTGCTTTTCTTGCTTCGGGATCCTTTATATTCATGTCAGGCTGAGGCTCACCCTTCATAAGAAGTTCTGTCTTTTTAAGATCCTTTCCGCTGAGCTCGCTTTTGAGATCTTCCCCCAGATCTTTACCGTATCTCTGTTTATATTCGGCTTTCATATCCGATATTTCTTTAGGGCTTTTCCCCTCCAGACTTCTTATGATTGCCCCTTCGTCAGTTCCTGCTCCTGCCATGGCCTGTCTGAGTTTGTCTGTATCGCCAATTTTTCCGCTGTCCATAAGGGCTTTGGCTTTATCCCAGTCACCGCCGCTCATCTCTCCTTTTACTTCACTTTCCAGATCTTTCCCGTATTTCTGTTTATATGCTTCTTTGAGAGCCTGTCTCTGTTCGGGGCTTTTGCCTTTAAGAACATTGAATATGGCATCTTCATCTGTGCCCCAGCCGTCCATAGCTTTATTTAGAACTTTTACATCTCCCGACGGATCATATTTTGGTTCCTCTTTTTTCTGCTGTGTCTCCTGTCCCTGTTTCTGTTCCCCCGGCTTATCTGTTTTCTTTACATCCTGGCCCTGTTTCTGACCTGTAACTTCTTTATTCTGTGATGTGCTTCCTCCTGTAACCTGTTTTGAAGCACCTGCCTGAACTTTTACAAATTGCTGGGATTTTACAGGATTACTTGCAGGTTTTTTTGTGTCTTCTTTTTTTACATCATCGAGTCTCTGTAATTCACTCTGTCCCGGTGCCGATGTTTTTCCTGTCTCCTGCGCCTTTTTAGGGGTTATTTTTAATGTCTGACCTTCTTTTACCATATTTGGATCTTTAAGATTATTTTCTTTTGCTACCTTATCAACTAATTTATTTTCTACAATCTCTTTCGGTGTATATCCTGCTTTTACAAGAGCGTTCCATACACAATTGCTTTTATTGCTTCCTTTTGACCATTTCTCTATTTTTACTGATGAATGAGAAGAACCGGAAACTTCCATTGACATATTAATCACCTCTATAAAAAATTATAAACCCTGTTTAATATATACCGACAAAAAAAATAAAGTAAAGATTTTATTTGAAAATTTATATGAAAATCGTGTCCTGTAACGCGTAACGCGTGACCTTGCGACAGCTTCTCATTGTGCCCGGTAAAAATACTGCATGATATAACCGGCAGTTCCTGTATAAATATAATATTTTTTTTGATTACATGCAAGTTACAAAGTGGTTACAAAATTTTTTATATTGAAAACAACGGAGTTCAGTACTGATCCTGAACTCCGTTTCTGATTACTGGTCACTGATCACTGGTCACTGCTCAGTCTCCCCACAGTGCACCCCAGAGTTTTTTTGCTCCGTTCCCTATGGCACCAGCTGTACCACCTATTACATCGTTTGCTACATCATAGGCCTTTTTTGCTCCGTCTGCTGCGACAGAGAGAACCTTCTGGCCTCCGTCAATCACGGCATTACCTACTGTCTGAGCGCCGTCAACTACTTTATTGCCAACTGTCTGTGCTCCGTCTATAACAGTGTTGACAGCTTTTTTTGTGCCATCTACCACTGTATCACCGAGAACCCCCCTTGCACCGTCAAGTTTGCTGTTAATTGCATCCTGTTTGCCGTCAACAGCTTTATTCCCCATACCCTGTAATCCGTCAACAGCTTTATTTCCTGCCCCCTGAACTATATCTATCCCCTTGTTTGCCGCGCCGGCAATTGCGGGAGCATTCTTCATAGCAAGAGCTGTAGCCACACCTACAGGGCCTCCTACTACTCCTGCAGCTACTGCGGCAGGATTATTCTTAATATCTTCAACCTTCAGGTCTGCACTCAGCTTCACATCTGCTCCGCCTATGCCCAGATATCCTCCCAGTTCCAGGTCTGCATGGATTCCTTCTTTATCCGCTTTGAATCCTCCTCCGACTACAGCACCTGCGGAAGGACCTGCTCCGAATTGAAGTTCTGCGCCTATACCACTTCCTGCTTTTGTTTTTGCTTCACCTGATACAGAACCGTAAGCTACTGCTTCTGCTTTTGCACCTGCTCTGAAACCGACATCAACTCCGTCTCTGGATATGTCAGCTTTCCCGCTCAGTTCCGCATCTGCCGAGGCGTTAAGGCCTCCTCTTGCACCAACTTTTGCACTTCCTGCATTAGATTTTATTTCCCCTTCCACACCTGCCGAAAGGTCGGCTTCTGCGTATGCTTTTGCACTTCTTTCTACTGCCATTCTGTCTTTACTGAATTCAGTCTCCGACTTTAAGCCGCCTTCTACTTTTGCACTGGCACTGAGGTCGCCTTTACCTGTAGCTTCCACATCTCCGACCTTTATACTGCGGCTCCCTTCAAGTTTTGCCTCTGCTTCTGCAGAGCCGGAAATCTCTGCTGCAGATCTGTATTTATCCTTTGTATTTTCATATTCTGAAGAAATCTTACCTTCTGCGTCTGCAGACGCAGAAGCTTTACTTTCGGTTATATGTTCTACTTCCCCTGTTTTATGAGTTTCCGTAGAGCCTTTTTCTGTTGATGCTTCGGCTTTCCCTGACATTTCACTCGAAGCTTTTACTCCCTCTTCACCGGATTTATAACTGGATACATTCTTCGTTTCTGTCTGAGATTTGGATGAGTTTATTTCTTTAACACTGTCTGTCTTTATTGATGTTTCAGGTTTCTTTATTGTTTCTACCGATCTGGTTTTAGCAGTTTCTCCTGCACCATGGGTTTTCTTTATTTCTCTGGTTTTGTTTGCAGCAGAACTGCTCTGAGATGCTCCTCTGGCCTTTCCCTTTTTCGAGGATGCTTTTTTACCTGTTATCTTTTTTGAAGCTTTTGACTGAGAACCGACCAGAGCCTGTGATTTTAGAGGGTCTTTACCGGGTTTAGCTGGTGTTATTTTTTCCTGTTCTGACGTTTCTGGCTTATGGACCCCTCTGTCTTCTGCCCCGGGAGTTATTTTCCCTGTTTGCTGTGCCTTCTGTGCATTGAAAGATTTTGCCTTATGCTGTCCTGTCTTTATACCTGATTTCTGGCCCCCTGATACAGAACCGGCTTTTTTATTTTTAACAGAAGAAATGACCATGATTTTCCCCCCCCTGATAATATTCTAAAATATATATACCTGAATTTATATAAAAGTAAACAGGTTAAATTATTTTTTTTCCTTGACTCTTTTGTTTTTATTCACTACAATTTAAATGGACAGGAATTTTCATTTTTGACCAGGATTTATAGGATTACCAGGATGATAAATAGAATTACTTTACTTGAATTTTTTAATCCCGGTAATTTTTTAATCCCGAAAATCGCGGTCAAAAATAAGGCTTTAGATGAAAGTTATGTAGAAGCAGTTTATCTAAATAATTTATAGTGTAACTCGTAAAAAAATACTGTCAACCCGTGATAAATGTCACGATAAATTATAGTGTAGTTCATAACAAATTATAGATAATCCTCGCGTAACGCGTTACGCGTTACGCGTCACGAAGCACTTAATTTCTAATAAGTTATGAGGGTAACTATAAAGGAATTATATCTATGAAACTTCATGGTTTTATTAAAGACGTAGAATTATTTCTCCAGGATAAAATCGGATTTGTCACTTTTTTGAATAAGCTGGATGATACGGAAGAAGAACTCCTGGATCTGGAAGAAAAAAAAGGTGACATCAGGCATATTATAGTAAAAGCTCTGGAATTCCTGGATAATATTCGTATAATGATTGATTCGCCGTCCTTTAAAAAGGATAATCTCAGGAAAGAACTGGGTAAACTATCACTTCTTACAAAAGATTTAGAAGGTAAGGATGAAAGACGGTTTATGACTTCAAAACCTGATTTCGAAGCTCATCCCGGTATGAAAGCAAGGTTACCTTCAGTATCTGTCCGCCCGAAAGAACTTGTTGATTTTATTAAAGATATAAAGAAAATCGGAGAAACAGACAGAGATGTTATTCTCGATAAACTGGACTCTGTAGAAGAATACCTTCTGGAAAAAGAAGAAATATGTGCAATCAATAAACCTGAATTCAGAAAAGTTATAATCTCTGCAATGGAGATTCTGGATAATATTCGTATAATTCTGGATGAACCCGATGAACCTGATGAAGAAAGTCTGAACATTGAGACAGGTAAATGGATAAAAATAGAACATTTTCTGAGAACAGAAACTGTACCTTCGGTACATAAATCTGCTGTTCCTCCTTCTATAAGTCAGACTAAAATTTCTCAAGGTAAAGAAATCATAAAAAGTGGGACTCAGAGTAAGAATCTGTCACAGTTTATGGTGGCCAGGCCCGGGTTTGAAGCACACCCTGGCATGAAAGAAAAATTGCCTTCAGGTCACATGTCTCAAATTAAAGAAATAGAAGGTTTTGCCGGGGATATTAAAAAATTTCTTGCAGGACATATAGATAAAGATACAGTTCTGGATAAGATGGAAACAGTAGAAGAAAACCTTCTGGATATGGAAGAATTTGCCAGAGAGCCCGATTTGAGAGCATCCATAGTGGAAGCTCTTGAGATAATTGATAATCTTCGTGTTTTTATTGATGATTATCCTTTTTTTGATGACGAAGGTTTTAAACTTGAATTTACCAGATGGGTAAAGGTTGAACCGGGTCTTAAAAAACAATACACTCCTCATACAGTACCTGAAAGAATAAATCATGACAGTAAAGACGGTTATTCTGATATATTGAAAAAGGCTACTTCCTCTGAAGTTTCTTCAACAGATGAACTGGTAAGAAAAGTCGAAGCACAGCTTCAGCCTGAAAAGAGATTTATTTTATCCAAACCGGAATTTGAAGTCCATCCCGGTATGAAAGACAGGCTGCCTGTAGAAAAAGGGGCATCCCTGTCTCAGGAAGAAGAGAAAAAATCACCTTTATATGTTTTTCTTCAGGTTGTAAAGAAATATATTTCCGGATACGGCAGTGTAAAAGATGTTATGACTGTAATGAATGATACGACCGGTGAAATTATGAGAATCATAAAAGACCTGGAACAGGAACTGGGTTCGGAAGAATATGATAGTCTGTCAGGCTTTACCAGTATGCTGGAAACTATTGAAGATATAGACGAAAGAGAATTCCTTATGTCACCGGAAGAGAGGGCAAATAAAGAGAAATTTTTAAAGGTTCTGGAAGAAATACTTGATATTCTGTCCTGTTTCGGCAGAACTATTAAAGAGAAATATCATATGGAAGACGTGAAATTACTTGCAGAAGATCTTGAAGCATTAAATATAACCCTTGTATCGCTCCAGAAGTGCATATTTCTTGTTCCCGATGATATAGATGAAGAGGAAGAACTTGTGAAAAATATTATAAAACTTATAACGGAAGACGATATACTTACTACAAATTATCTTGATATAAAAGACGGAGCTTTGAATTTTCTGGCCGGAAATATAGATGAAGACGAATTTACAGCTATTCTTGATGATATGAAAGACATAATAGATGAAGCAAAAGAAGAATATGATGAAGAATATACCTATACGGACGGCTGGGCCCTTGAAAGTGCTACAGGTGACAAAATACTCAGGCAGGGCATAAAGGAATGGGAGGAAGCTCTGGATATTTTATATGACAGTTATTTAACAAAAGATGAGCCTGCAATACACGGAGCCATTAAAAAGGCATATGAAGCAAATAAAAAGCTTATTATAAACCAGAAACTTGAGGAATTTATAAATGATCAGGTAATGGCCAGAAGCGGCTACAGCATGGATTATTTTACTATGTCATAAATTCTGTGTAACCTTCAACCATTCGCCTTACTGTTTTTTTCTTTCCTGTATAGACTGTGTAAGGCCTTCCCAGTTATATTTTGATCTGTTCTTTTTTTCCATCATATCCTGCACTGTCCATACCTGATTTCTTCCATGTTCTTTTGCATAATAAAGTGCCTGGTCAGTGAGGTGTATAAGCTGGTTTTTTACGGAGCTGTCCAGAGGATAACTTCCAACTCCGATACTTATTGTGACATGGAGAGGCTTTTCCTGGCCGGGAAATTCTTTTTCATCTACGAGTTTACGCAATCTTTCTGCAAATATGGTTGCATTACCGGCATTCTGTCCCGGAAGTATTATGGCGAATTCCTCTCCTCCGTATCTGGCAGGTATATCAATATTGGCTCTTACATTCTGTTTTACTATTCTGGCCACTTCCATAAGGACTATATCACCCTGCTGGTGGCCATAGGTATCATTGAAGTTTTTGAAATGATCTATATCAAACATAATAAGAGAAAACTGGTATCCGTAACGTTTGGAACGGAGTATTTCTTCATCCATTCTTATCTGGAAATAACGGTGTATGTATAACTGGGTAAGGCCGTCTATAATGGCGAGCTCATGAAGCCTTGCTTTATCTATAATTATGGCCAGTTGAGTCGCAAGGCTGGACAATAAATCCAGATCGTCTTCGTCAAAATCTCTGTCATGCCTTTTATTGGTTATATTTACTACTCCGATTATTTTATCATTTATTATCATAGGAACACAGAGGATATTTTTTACTTCATAATCTGCCCTTTCATTTTTGCGAAGCAAAAATCTCGGATCTTTATGGCCTTTATTGGAAATTACAGGTTTCCCTGTCTGGGCCACAATGCCTGCAATACCTTCTCCTACTTTAAACAGTGTGGGATGCTGGGTCTGTTCCACTATATATTCATCTTTATAAACCCTTAATACAAGAGAACCGCTTTCTTCGTCTATAAGCATAAGAGAACCTTTTTCAGAATTAACTCCCTTGAGAATATATTCCATTATCATTACCATGAGTTCATCAAGGTCGTCTGTCTGATTTACAGCCTGACTGACATTATAAAGTATTGTAAGTTCATTGACCCTTCTGTTTAAAAGATTGTTTGATTGTTTTAAGTCTTCCATATATTTCATTAACTTGTTCTGAGCTTCATTTAAATCGGCAAACATTGTTCCCAGTCTCTGTGACATAGTATTAAAGGAATCTGCCAGGGTTTTAATCTCATCTTCAGTTTCTACTACTACTTTGGCATTGAAATCGCCTTCTGAAATTAATTTTGTGTGACGGGCAATAGTTTTAAGAGGTGTGGTAATAAAGGATGAAATAAGAAGGCTTAAAATAAAAGAAATAATAATATTCGCCAGAAATACCAGAGCTGACCAGTATTTTACATTTTTCTGAAAGTCTTTTACTTTTTTTGCTGTCATGTCAACCCCGACTACAGCTATGGTTTTACCTGATCCATCTTTCAGAGGAGCATATCCGGTGAGGAATTCTCCCCATTTATCCCTGTAAAACTTTTTTGTTGCCACAGGTTCCAGAAAGGCTGCTTTACTTCTGAGCTCCGGTTTGTCACTTACATCATAAACTACATCTTCCGGATCTATCATTTTTTTTCCGTAATCTTCAGAAGCAAGTACAAATTTACATTTTGTCGGATCTTTTGTCTCTACAAGGGTATAAATATATGTTATATCAGGATTGCTTTCGGCTATATTATGAAGTACAAGATTAAGATCATTGAGCTGTTTACTCACTACAAGTTGATCGGGATTAAATTTTTTATGTGTTTCAGGATCTATAATAAGAGAGGTTGTTACTGCAATACTTACAACATTTTTCTTGAGAGCTTCAAGCTGTCCGTTTATTCCTACGTTATATAGGAAAAATATTGTAATGGCAGATAAAATCAGTGTGATTGACATGAATATTACAAATAATTTGGTTTTAAAACTCTTAAACACTTCGTTAAAGATCCTTTTACTGTATAATTATTTTGTGACGCATCACAGATGACGCGAAATTACTGTGAGTCAGGGAAGATTCTTATATTATGAAACTATAAAATCCCTTATACTCTTCTAAACATTTTACTTTATGAAAAAGAATAAGTCAATTTATCTATTATAAATAAATTTTCTGAAATTTTTTTAAAATTCATTTTTTTTTTGATATAATATATTTTATGGAATAGAGAAATTTTATTTTGTGTTAAGTTCTTTCGTAGCCCGCTCGTCACGTGTTACGATATAAAAATAATCATATTGAGGAAAGAACATCCATGCATTTATACAGAATTATTACTTTACTGATTATCCTTTCATTTCTGTGTATTTCATGTAATAAAAAGGAGAAAACGGCAGAAGACTGGTTTGATGAAGGTAATGGTTATTACTATGAAGGCAAATATGCCGATGCCATAAGATGTTACAATAAAGCTATTACCCTGAGCCCTGATGATCCTTCCATCTGGTATAAAAAAGGATTTGCCTTATATTATCAGGATAAATACACAGAAGCTCTTGAATGCTATGATAAAGCCCTGGATCTTGACCCTAAAAATATCAATATCCTTACTGCCAGGGGCGCCCTCCTTTTTACGCAGAAGAACTATAAAGAAGCCATAAAATGTTATGACAGGGTTCTGGAAATTGAGCCGTCCAACGCTGCAGCAAAAGAAATGAAAGGCAAAGCTCTGGAGGAACTTTCCCGGAAGAAGCAGTAGTTCGGTTACCGGTCACTGCTCACTGCTTCAAGCCATGCCCGTCCTATGTCACTGTTCTGCGGTTCAAGGTAAAATGCCCTGTCCAGATATTTAAAAGCATCATGTTTTTTCCCTTTTTTTATGCAGAGTAAAGCCAGATTAAAATATGGATCTCCTTCATTACTGCCAAGTTCGATAGATTTTTTGAAACATTCCTCTGCTTCTTTAAATTCCCCTTTCTTATAAAGAGCTCTGCCCAGCATATTATAAGTCGATGAATCTTTAAATATTTCGAGGGAGCTTCTGTAGCAGAATATGGCATCATCTATATCTCCTTTTAGAAGATATGTTGTGCCCATATCATTATAGAAAAACTTATTAAAAGGATCCAGTTTTATTGCATATTCATATTCTTCTATACTCATATCCATTGAATTTTTGCCTGTAATATTTGAATGAATAGAATACAGCCTGCCAAGATCCGCATGAGGGTACGGATTAAGAGGGTTAAGATTTATTGAAGTTTTATAAGCGAGTATGGCTCCTTCTGCCAGTTCTTTGTTCCCAGGCATTTTATTCAGGGCACCTTCAAAGGTTTTTGCCATAGTTAGCCAGTAGTCCCAGTTTTGAGGATCCATGTTGAGTGCTTCTGTAATCTTATCTGTAGCTTCTTTAAAATTACCTTTCTCCATTTCTTCCTGTCCTGCATGTATATAAGATTCTGCCAGAAAAGGTAACACACTTTTCCACTGAAGGAATACTGTGAGTATAAGTAAACAAAATATAAATATATTCTTTAGAGGAGCAATTTTTTTTAGTGAATAGATCTTCCTGTTACCTTTGTTTTTTATCTGTTCTGCCAGGACTACGGCCAGGAAAAACCAGAAAAATATCTGTGATGATATTTCGCTGAAAACGGTATTCAGGTTTATGATGTAAGCTATAAGACAGAGGAGGGAACCTGTCATAATAGTTTTACTTTCACCTGATAATTCCGGTAATTTCCTGAAACCTCCGATTATTATCATGCCTGTGAATATTACAAAAGAGAGCAGGCCCGGCAGACCTGTAGATATTGCAATATCAAGAAATTCATTGTGAGAATTTTCCGCACAGGCCAGTCTGTTTCGGTTTACCGACGGTTCCCCTTCTCTGTATTTCAGATAATAATATGTATAGCTGTTAAATCCTGTACCGAAGGGATGTTCTATTATCATCTTTACTGCAGTTTTCCAGAGGAATATTCTTACCTGTATGGATTCTATATGGGTAAATTTCTTTATTTCAGGCATAAGGGTTTCTCTGTATAGAATGCCGGTACCCATTAAAGGAATTATTATGATCAACAGATATATTAAGATTCTTTTTATCTTAACCCTGAATATTAATAACCAGAAAGGCATGGATAGTAAAAGAGCAAGAATAGAACCACGGCAATAGGTAAAGTAAAGGCATATTAAAATTAACATTGAAGAGAGAAAATACAGGATTTTATTTCTTACAGTACGTGAATTTATTCCGTAAACTAAAGGGAGAGGAAAAGCTATATTGAGAAACAGACCGAGAAGGTTTGAATTGCCTATGGTAGAAATACTTTCGAAATTTGATGATTTTTGAATCCATTCATAATAATCCAGGCCGAATTGCTGACATATTCCGTAAATAGATATAACTGAAAACACTATAATTGCCGTTTTCATATGATATGCGGACTGTTCTGTTATATAATAATTTACTGTTATAGAGAAAAATATTATCATACATATGATATTCCGGTATCCGGTAACTGATACAAAGTTCATGCCGGTACTGAATGTGCAGGAGTAAGACAGGGATGCACATAAGATAAACACCAGGACAGGTATATTGATTTTAGTATTATAAATAATAATCTCCTCTTTTTTTATTGCCTCTATAAAAGAGATGAAAATCATAAAAAGAAGAATTATTCTGAAATATGTCCATTTTATAAGCAAAAACGGATTTTCCTGGTTTATATAAAACAATAGAGGTACGCCTGCGATTACCAGGTGTATACAGAGAGATTTTATAACGGTAACAGGTATTTTCATAATAAATTGTAAATAGTTGCGAAAATTACTGAAATATTTCATATAAAATTTTATATTCTTCATAAGGTTTTTTTATCCTTTCATATGTTCCTTTACGTAAATTTTATAGTGATAATAGTGAAAAACTGTCCTCCCGTCACGCGTTACGCGTTACGCGTCACGATTCTGTAATAACTTTTATATTGGAGAAGGTTAATCATCGTAACCGTCGAATTATTTTGTCTTACAAATGCCTGAATATAATTTACTGATATAATATTGATTTTCCTTATGGTTATGTCAGTAAAGGAGACCATAAAAAATTAAGGAGGAAAAAGAATGAAAATAATAGCCTGTATCAAGCAGGTTCCCGATACAGAGACGAGAATAAAGTTAAAAGCGGGATCCAGTAATATCGATACTAAAGATGTGAAATTCATAATTAATCCTTATGATGAATTTGCTCTTGAAGAAGCTTTAAGGGTAAAAGAAAAAATTGGAGGAGAAGTTACCGTTATTACCGTGGGCCCACCCGAGGTGGATCAATCAATCAGAGAGTGTTTCGCCAGAGGTGTGGATAATGGAATAAGAGTCTGGTCTGATAGTTTTGAAAACATTGATCCTCTCGGAACAGCAAGAGTTCTGGCACAGGTCATAAAAAATAACGGTTATGATCTTATAATATGCGGTAAACATGCCATTGATGACGATTCTGCCCAGGTAGGAACAATGATTGCGGAATTTCTCGGCATACCTCAGGTTCCTGTTGTAATAAAAGCAGAAATTACCGCAACAGGTGCAAAACTCCACCGTCAGATTGAAGGCGGTATTGAAGTGCTGGAAGTAAATTTGCCGGCCATTTTTACGGCACAGAAAGGACTGAATGAACCGAGATATCCTTCACTTAAAGGAAAAATGGCAGCAAAAAAGAAGACTATTAACGTAATAGACGGAAAAACTCTGGGAGTTGATACTACTCCGAAGGTTAAGATAGTTGATATGAGTCTGCCTGCCACAAGAGTGGCAGGGACAATACTTAAAGATGTTGAACCTGCTGAAGCAGCTGCAAAACTTGCTAAATTCTTGAAAGAAGAAGCTAAAGTAATATAGAGAAAGATGGTGAACATATGTCACAGGGAATTTTAATATTTGCAGAACAGAGAGATGGAATTTTACCAAAGATAACTCTGGAACTTGTGAGTGAAGGAAGAAGACTTGCCGATAAGTCCGGTTCTGAAGTAGGAGCAGTGCTTATCGGATCAGGTGTGGAAGGGCTGGCAGATACTCTTGCCGCATACGGCGCAGATAAGGTATATTTACTGGATGATCCTTCCCTTGCACATTATAATACAGATATTTATTCTCAAATATTTGCAGGTATAGTAAAAGAGAAATCCCCTGCAATAGTTTTACTCGGCGCCACCACATCCGGAAGGGATCTGGGAGCAAGATTATCGGCAAAAGTCGGTGCAGGTCTTGCATCTGACTGTATAAAACTGGAATTAAATAATGAAGGAAGACTTGTTCTTACAAGACCGATATATACAGGAAAGGTTCTGGCGAAAGTAATACTTACGGAAGCCGTTCAAATAGCTACTGTAAGACCGAATACTCTGCCCCTTGGAGCTATGGATAGTTCCAGAAAAGGTCAGGTGGAAAAATGTCCTTTAAATCTTACAGAACCTGTTAAAGTAAAAGTTCTTGAAGTGAAAAAAGGTGAAAAACAGGAACTTGATGTGGCAGAAGCCGATATAGTTGTTTCCGGCGGCAGAGGCCTCGGTAAAAAAGAAGGTTTCACAGTAGTCGAAGAACTTGTGTCGGTATTGAATGCAGCCATGGGTGCTTCAAGGGCGGCTGTAGATTCTGACTGGATAGAACAGAGCCACCAGGTAGGACAGACAGGAAAGGTTATTGCTCCCAAGCTTTATATAGCATGCGGTATATCGGGAGCAATACAGCATCTTGTAGGAATGTCTGCAGCCAGGTGTATTGTAGCCATAAATAAAGACAGTGAAGCAAATATCTTTCAGGTTGCCGATTACGGTATTGTAGGAGATGTTTATCAGGTTGTACCGGCTCTGGCACAGGAATTGAAAAAGATGTTATAAATTTACGGGGGTACGAAAGTACCCCTGTCTGAAATGAGTTATGAAATATGCAGGAAATACTTTCTTTAAATAATATTATAATAAATCAGCTTTTTAAATTTCTTTTCTTTTCCGAATTCAGTTCCGAAGATATGGATATAATAGTGAAGAGATTTCATAAAAGAATATACAAACCTGGCGATACAATAATAAAAGAAGGTGATGAAGGAAATACCTTTCATCTTGTAATGTCAGGTCATATACAGGTTTCAAGAGAAACTTCTTCAGGTGAAGAGATTATATTATCTTATTTAAATCCCGGTGAGGCTTTCGGAGAGATAGCCCTTCTGCAGGAAAATAAAAAAAGAGATGCTACCGTGACTGCTATTACCGGTACTGTACTGCTGGAACTCACGAGAAGTGATTTCCATGATTTGATAAAAAAAATACCGAAGTTTAAAAAAGAGATAGAAAAACTTGCCTCTCAGAGGGTTTCTATGAGTGAAGATTATCTTAAAGAAAGTAAAAATGCTTCCATGTGGAAACTTCAGGCAAATGATATTCCCATACTGGATCTTATTTTTAAACTTAACAGTGCCGCAGGCGGAAAATCACAGGTTGAACACTGCAAAGAAACAGCTATACTCGCAAAGGAAATGTGTGATATATTATGTCCTTATTTAACCCAGGACGTTCAGATGGCTGCCTATCTTCATGAAGTAGGTAAAATATCTCTTGATGAAAAAATAGTGAGAAAACACAGGAAAGGTGAAGCTCTGACTGAAGAAGAAATGGCAAAAATAAAAGAATATCCCGGTCATTCCATTAAAATTATAAGTTCTATTGAATCTATGAAAGATAAAGTAGATATTATAAAATACATTGAAGAAGATAATTACAGTTTAATGCCCATTGGAGCTCAGATTCTGAAAGTGGCAAACGATTATCAGGAAATGGTGCATTTTGACTATCATGGTCTTTCTCCTGAAGAAGCTTTTATGAGAATAGAGGAGAAAAGCGGTACTGTTTATAACCCCAACATTGTAGTGACTCTGGCGAAAATATTGGAAAGAATAAAAAATAAGAATATAAAAACCCAGTTACTCTACATGGAAATAATAAATCAGGCCCTTGACAGTAAAGATGCTTATACGGGAAAACACAGCAGAGATACAACCAGAATAGCTCTTGCCATAGGTAAGAAAATGGAACTGAATAAAAGTGATCTGAATGATCTGGAAATAGCTGCTACACTTCATGATATAGGCAAAATAAAAGTTCCTGATGATATATTAAATGCGCCGAGGAAACTGGAACCATGGGAATTTGAAATCATAAAGAAACATCCTGTAGACAGTGCTATATTTTTTGATGATCTCCCCGGTTTTGAACGCATCGCTCTTCTTATC
This sequence comes from Vulcanimicrobiota bacterium, assembly GCA_040217695.1. Taxonomy (GTDB): domain Bacteria; phylum Vulcanimicrobiota; class SpSt-956; order SpSt-956; family JAKJGF01; genus CALARM01. Next base: position 33,772 of record JBEHWO010000007.1, read on the forward strand.
AGACATCATCATGAGAAATATGACGGCACCGGTTATCCTGACGGGTTGAAAGGAGAAGATACACCTTTTCTATCCAGAATACTTGCAGTGGCCGATGTCTTCAGTGCTCTCACTACAGAGAGGGTTTACAGGATCGATGAAAAGGGACAGAAAAAGGCTTTTACTAAAGAAATGGCTCTTGAAATAATGGAGAATATGAAAGGTCATTTTGACCCTCAGATACTGGAAGCTTTTAAACAGGTGGCGGAAGAACTTTGATGGTGAGTCGTGAGTCGTGAAGAGTGAGTAGTGAGTCGTGAGTCGTGAACTGTCACGCGTTACGATTATAGCATCACGCATTACGCATTACGCGTCACGGTTCTCGTAAATAATGAAAGGAGTATATATTTTAAAAAATTATGTTTCCCGAAAATATTATATTACTGGTTTTAACGTTAATTGCAGTGACGGTTTTTCTTAATTCTGCATACAGACTATACAGATTCCTATGTCTTGGAAAAAAAGAAGACCGATTTGATAATATTCCTGAAAGGATAAAATCTGTTATACTTTATGTATTCGGTCAATTGAGAGTAATAAAGGAGATTGCCGGTATAGGGCATTTTATTATATTCTGGGGATTTATAGTACTTTCTATAGGTACTGCAGAGAGTTTTCTCAACGGTTTTTATAATAAGATAAATTTTTCTTTTCTTGGACCTGTATACAGTCTCCTGCTGGCACTTCAGGATATATTCGGAGTTCTGGTTCTCGGTGCCATTGCAGTTTCTCTTGTAAGAAGATTTATTCTGAAACCTGAAAGACTGAAGATAGATGACCCTTCTGCAAAAGTCGATGCTTTTATCGTACTCGGCCTTATAACAATACTCATATTTGCCATGTTTGCAGAAAGGGGTATTCAGATGAACCTCCCACAGGGACAGATACTGGTTCAAAATGCTTCCTTTATACCTGTTTCTGCTTTTGCCTCAAGGTTATTGGTGTCTATAAGTTCTCATGGTGCGGAAAGAGTTTTCTGGTGGCTCCATAATATGGTCATACTGGTTTTTCTTATGTATATACCATATTCAAAACATCTTCATCTGCTCGGGTCAATTCCAAATATATTCTTCAGAAGCTTCAGACCCAAGGTTGAACTTACAAAACTGGATCTGGAAGATGAAAACAGAGAAACCTTTGGTGTTACAAAAATTGAAGAATTTACATGGAAGCAGTTACTTGACCTCTATGCATGTACGGAATGTGGCAGATGTCAGGTAAACTGCCCTGCCTATTTGACTCAAAAACCTCTGTCTCCCTGGAAAATGATCCATGACCTGAAGGGACATATCAAGAAAAAAGGGCCTGAATTATTGAAAAAGAACGGTAAGAAAGAAGGAGAAGAAGAGCCTGCAATACTTACGACAAAACTTGCAGGTGAGGTAATTCCTGAAGATGTCATATGGTCCTGTACAACCTGTATGGGATGTCAGCAGGCATGTCCTGTATTTATAGAACATATTCATAAAATTATAGATATGAGAAGAACCCTTGTGCTGGATGAAAGCTCTATGTCACCGGAAGTTCAGCGTTGTTTTACTAATATGGAAAATAATTCCAATCCCTGGGGAATAGGCTTTGCATCCCGTGCTGACTGGGCAAAAGATCTTCAGGTGAAAACTATGGGAGAAGACTCTTCCGTAGATTATCTTTTATGGGTCGGATGTGCCGGTTCTTTCGATGACAGAAATAAAAAGGTTACAACTGCCCTTGTAAAAATCCTGAAAAGTGCAGATGTGAATTTTGCCATACTGGGAACTGAAGAAAAATGCTGCGGAGAAACAGCAAGAAGAATGGGCAATGAATATCTTGCACAGATGATGATACAGGAAAATGTGGAGATATTAAATAATTATAATGTAAAGAAAATAATAACCATGTGTCCTCATTGTATGAATTCATTGAAGAAAGATTATACACAGTTCGGAGGAAATTATGAAGTGGTACATCATTCCGAGTTTATACATGAGCTTATAAAGAATGGTAAGATACAAACTAAAACACCTGTCAATACATCCATGACCTATCATGACTCATGTTATCTCGGAAGACATAATGAAATCTACAGTTCTCCCAGGGAAATCCTTAAATCTGTATCAGGTATAAAACTCCTTGAGATGGAACGATCAGGAGAAAAAAGTTTTTGCTGTGGTGCAGGCGGCGGAAGAATGTGGATGGAAGAACATATAGGTACAAGGATTAATGAAACAAGAACAGAAGATGCCCTTAAAACAGGAGCAGAGAAGATATGCACTGCATGTCCGTACTGTCTTACTATGTTCGAAGACGGACTGAAAACAAAACAGAAGGACCTGAAAGTAATGGATCTTGCAGAGGTTTTAGAACAGGCTTTACAGTGACCAGTAATCAGTGAACAGTGACCAGTATAGATAACTTATCCTCTCTAATAACTGGTAACTGGTCACTGATCACTGATATAGGGAGGAATTTTTATGAGGAAAAGAATATTTAAAGATGAAAAATCAGGTAATTTCTGGTCTGTTCATATTGAAGATAAAATTATTACAGTAGAGTATCCTTCTGACGAAGAAGCTGAAATAAATTATGAGAAAATGATCAGAGAAAAATTAAAAAAGGGTTATATAGAAATTACCGATAAAGTAACAGATGATATCTTTGGTAAATTGATAAAAAACCTTCAGATTAATCAACCCCTGCTGAATGAAATTCCTCCACCGGAAGGGAGTCTTACAGGGAAAATAGACAGATTGAAAAAAAGAGCATGGAGACCTGTTGTTAAAGAAGGAGATGGCGCTCAGAAATCATCCAAATTCTGCGGTACTCCCTATCTTTCAAAAGGGGAAAGATGGCCTCTCTGTGCCGGATGTAACAGATCTCTACAGTTTTTTCTTCAAATTAACTGTGACGAACTTCCACCTGAATTCAGACATGAATTCGGTAAAGGTCTCATACAATTATTTTATTGTACCTGGTGTACAGATTCGAGACCTTTTTCGGATACTATGCTTGTAAGACTTATAGAACCTTCAGGGAGAGGCAGAAATGTCAAAATTCCCGATATAGATTATTATCCTGCAAAATTAATTACAGGTTGGCTGGAAATAGAGAGTGAATTTCCGGTATGCGATGAAATTGAGAAGATTATTAAAGAAGGGAATATTGAACTGAATGAAGAGGAAGAGGAATATATGTATGGTCTTGTATCACCGTCACTCGGGGATAAACTCGGAGGGTGGCCCTACTGGATACAGACTGTAGAATATCCGTCCTGTCCTGTCTGTGAAAAAGAAATGAGACTGGTATTTCAAATTGATTCGGAAGATAATATTCCTTACAGCTTCGGTGAAGGCGGGTGTGCCCACATTACGCAGTGCAGAGAACATAAAGAGCAGATTGCTTTCAGTTGGACATCATGTTAGGGACGTAATGCGTAATGCGTGATGCGTGATGCGAGGTAATATATGTCAGATAGAACATATGATATAACAGAGATAGATCTGAGTAAGATGAAGATCATGGTAGTTGATCCTGTGTCTTCTACTATTTTAAAGAAAACCCTTAAGAAAGAAGGCTATGAGGTTTTCTCAGTGCCTGACGGAGACACAGCTCTTCTGAAGATACATGACTATATGGCCGATCTTATTTTACTTGACACTGACCTTCCAGACATAGATGGTTTTTCTCTCTGTATGAAACTTAAAGAAAATGATAAAACCCGTCATATTCCTGTTATATTTATAACTGAAAGAAGTAAAACAGATGACATGATAGAAGGTTTTAAATGTGGCTGTGTGGACTATATTATAAAACCATTCCCTAAAGAAGAGGTTACTGCCAGGGTGAGAACCCATCTATATACTGTTTATTTAAGAAAAGAAGTGGAAAAACAGTCATTACTCAAAGGTGTAGTTGAAATGGCAGGTGCCACGGCTCATGAATTAAACCAGCCTCTGGCAGCTATTCTTATGACATCACAGTTTTTGATGTCACAGCTTAAAGAGGAACATCCGAATTACAAACAGTTGAAAAGAATTGAAAACCAGACTCAGAGAATGGCTGAAATTATAAAGAAAATAACCTTCATTACCAGATATGAAGTAAAAGAATATATTGACGGAATAAAAATCGTAGATATAGAAAAAGCGTCGGAAATGTGAGTCGTGAGTCGTGAATAGTGAATAGCAGGGGCGAACACTGTTCGCCCGGTACCGGTGAAAAGACGCATCACGCATTACGCATTACGCATTACGAACCACCCGTCACGCGTTACGCGTTACGCGTCACGATTGATAACTGATCTGATTGCCTCCCTTTTTCTTGGCTGATTTCATACATTCATGCGCTTTCTGTAATAGCTGGAGACTGTTAATTTTTTCCTGAAATTCTATGACTCCCAGTGATATTGTTACGGGAACTTTCTGTTCTCTGTGGTAGAAGTCTATATCTGTAATGAGTTTTCTCGTTTTTTCTGCAGTCTGTTTTGCCTGTTCCAGATCTATGCACGGGAGAATCATTACGAATTCGCCTCCGCCGTAACGGGCAAAAACATATTTCTCCGGTATTTTCTCTTTGAGCAATCTGGCAATTGTTTGAAGTATACGATCACCGTTATCATAGGTATAAAGTTCGTTTATCTTCTTGAACGTGTCAATATCGAAAACTATAAGAGAACATGGATTTTTACTTTCTTTAAATTTATTATATTCCTGTTTCAGTTTCTGTTGAAAGGCTCCTCTGTTATATATACCTGTAAGACTGTCTAATTCTGCCATGTCCTGTATCTTTTTTATATCTGTTTCATTTTTTTTCAGATCATCCTGGAGTCTGGAAATATAACTCATTGCATCATTATGAAGTTTTCTGTCGATCTCTTTTTTCTTTTTCAGTGACGTTTTTATATTATTTAATTTCCCGAATACCAGGTTTCTTATTTCTTCTACAGAGGTTTTTTCAAAACTCTTTTCAATACCTGTTACATCCTGTTCAAAACTTTCATTAAATTCCCTGTTATGTTTATCTGCTTCACTCTGGTTGCCGGAAAAGGAGAAAATCATTTCTTTTTCCGTATCTATGAGTCTTGTTACTATTTCCTCCATTACTTTATAGAGGTTATTTTTTTCTTCTTCCGTTTTTTCCTTGAATTCACCTATAAGTTCACATATATCTGAAGTTATTGTTTCCATGGATGAAGCAAGGTCTTCTTTTTTTATCTTTTTAATGATATGCTGAATTTTTTGATTGAATCCTTCGGTATTTTTTATTTCCAGACGGAGTATAACAGTGGAGAGAAGTTCCTTTATAGAGTTTTTTATATCTTCTTCGTTCGTATTATCAGCGGCCTGTTTATCCATTTTAAATATACCGGCAAAAAGAGACTTTTTCCTGGTTTCTTTCGGTTTCTCATCTTTTGCCTTACCGTTTATATCTGATTTTACAATTTCTTCTCTCAGTTCTCTCAGATGGCTTTCTACAAGTTCTGTATTCATATCTCCGGAGGATTTAAGATTTTCAGTGATTCTCTTTATTATACTGTTGCTGATTGTTTCTTCCGGTGTTTTGGCCATAATGGAAATAGTTCTTATAACAGAAAGACATGTTTCTATTTTTTTGTTGCCCTCTTCTTCTATCCTGTCTATTTCAAGTTTTGTTTCCCGAAGAGACGTTCTCAATTTTTCAATTTCTTCCAGATGTTTCTCAGAATAATCATCACTTTTATATTTACTCATATCCAGTTTTTTTTGAGATAATTGTATTAACTGAGAGACTTTTCTGTTATGTTTGAAGATTTCTGCCAGGTTCTCTGCATTTACCTGTTTTTTCTGTCTTACCATAAGAGAAAATATGGCAATAATTTCGCCGGCAAGATCTTCATATAGTTCCAGCTCCATATTGTCAGTATTCATAGATTATCCTTTTGCATCGTGACGCGATAGAATACCTTTCTCAGGCCAGTTTTTTTTATTATAAACGTTTTTTATCTTTATGTCTATATCAGAAATACCTGTAAGTTTTTTATAAATTATATTCAGGCAGGTATAAAGCAATGAATAGTGAATATATCATTACAGTGAGCAGTGGTTACAGTGAGTAGTGAGTAATAATATTACATAGTATTAAAACTGGTAACTGGTAACTGATAACTGGTCACTGGTAACTGATAACTGGTAACTGATAACTGCTCACTGGTAACTGCTCACTGATAACTGGTAACTGATATAGAAAGGAAGTAGAAACAATGGATTTAAAAAACAGAATTGGTGAGAATAATTTTAATAAACTGTCAGAATTAAAGAATGAGCATTTAATGAGTTTTGTCGAGAAATATGTAACTCTTTGCAACCCTGACAGAGTGTTTGTATGTAATGATTCCCCTGAAGATGTAAATTATATAAGGAAAGCAGCCATATCAAACAAAGAAGAGAGAAAAACAGGGCTCAATGGACAGACAGTTCACTACGACAATTATTACGATCAGGGCAGAGATATAAAAAATACCCGTTATCTTCTCCCGGCAGGAGTGGATTTCGGCCCTCATATAGAGGCTTCAGACAGAGATAAAGGACTTATTGAGATTCATGAAATACTGAAAGACATGATGAAAGGCCGTGAGGTATATATAAGGCTTTTCTGTCTCGGCCCTGTGAACTCTCCTTTTTCCATATCGGCAGTTCAGATAACAGATTCTGCCTATGTTGCACACAGTGAAGATCTTTTATACAGAGGCGGATATGAACAGTTTAAAAAACTCGGCGGAAGTTCTGACTTTTTTAAATTTGTCCACAGTGCGGGAGAACTGGATCACAGTGTATGTAAAAATCTGGATAAAAGAAGGGTTTATATAGATCTTACCGATAATGTAGTATTCAGCACAAACACCCAGTACGGCGGAAATACAATCGGTTTAAAGAAGCTTGCCATGAGGCTTGCCATAAATAAGGCATCAAAAGAAGACTGGCTTACAGAACATATGCTCCTTATGGGAGTTAACGGCCCGGGAGGAAGGAGAACCTATTTTACAGGTGCTTTCCCCAGTGCATGCGGAAAAACCTCTACCGCTATGTTGCCGGGAGAAAATATCCTTGGTGATGATATCTCGTATCTTCGTATAATAGATGGCGAAGTAAGAGCCGTAAATGTAGAAAAAGGTATTTTCGGCATAATAAAAGATGTAAATCCGAAGGATGATCCTCTTATATGGAAAGTTCTCAATACGGAAGGTGAAGCAATATTTTCCAATATTCTCATTGACGAAAATAATAACCCCCGATGGCAGGGAGACGGAAGAGAAATACCACAGAAAGGATTTAATCATTCAGGGGAATGGTACAGAGGGAAAAAAGATAAAGACGGAAAAGATATACCCCTTTCTCACAGTAATGCCAGATATACTGTGTCACTTTACAGACTCGATAATCTTGACAGGAATATAGATGATCCGAAGGGAGTTCCTGTAAGCGGATTTATATACGGAGGAAGGGATTCCGATACATCTGTTCCTGTATGTCAGTCCTTTGACTGGTATCATGGCATACTGACAAAAGGTGCCATGGTTGAGTCAGAAACAACGTCTGCTACAATCGGTAAAGAAGGAGTAAGGAAATACAATTTAATGTCCAATATTGAATTCCTTTCTTACAGTATAGGAGAATATATAAAGAACAACCTTGTCTTCGGAGAAAAAGCAAAGAATCCTCCTCCTGTATTCTATGTGAATTATTTCTTAAAGAATAAAGAAGGCAAATATTTGAATACTATGGATGATAAGAGGGTGTGGGTGAAATGGATGGAACTCCGCGCCAGGGGAGATGTTAAAGCCATAAAAACTCCGTGTGGATACATTCCATTCTATGAAGATTTAAAGAGTCTTTTTAATGAAGTACTTCATAAAGATTATACGCAGGAAAATTATATAGAACAATTTACCATAAGAATTCCCAATCTTCTTGCCAAACTTGACAGGATGGAAAAGATTTATACAAAAGACGTGTCAGATACGCCCTCCGTACTTCTTAAAATCCTGGAAGAGGAAAGAGAAAGACTTTTAGCTTTACAGAAAGAAAAGGGAGATTATGTATCTCCACTTGAGCAGTGAGCAGTGAGCAGTGAACGGTGAAAAGTGAGTAGTAGGGGCGAACCACTGTGTTCGCCCGGTACTCGATGAAACTATACATCACGCATCACGCATTACGCATTACGCATCACGCATCACGCAAATACCAGTCACGCGTCACCCGTTACGCGTTACGATTATATAACTTCTCAATTACAAAAAGGAGAATATAAATAATGAATCAACTGAAAATAGTAATAGTAGGCGGTGTTGCAGGAGGTGCTTCTGCTGCAGCAAAAGCCAGACGTATGAATGAAATGGCACAGATTACCATATTCGAAAAAGGCCCCTATATGTCCTATGCAAACTGCGGTCTGCCTTATCATATAAGCGGTGAAATTGATAAAAAAGAAAAGCTTATTCTTCAGAAGCCGGAAGCTTTTAAAAAAAGATTTAATATAGATGTTTATGTACTTCATGAAGTTGTGGCTGTAAATTCCGGCAGGAAAATAGTAATGGTAAAAAACCTGAGTACCGGTGAAATCTTCGAATGTCCCTATGATAAATTAATTATGTGTCCCGGTTCCGTTCCTTTTATGCCACCTGTGCCGGGCCTTGATGCACTGAATGTATTTGTCCTTCGCACTGTTCCTGACGTAGAGAAAATTTTAACATTTATTCGGGAAAACAATCCTCGCAGTGCAGTAGTTCTTGGCGGAGGTTATGTCGGACTGGAAACAGCAGAAGCGTTAAAACATGCGGGAATGAAAGTGACACTTGTAGAAATGGCCCCTCAGGTTCTTACACTGATGGATGGCGATGTAGTTTCTGTCATAGAGGAACATATGATAGAATCAGGTATAGAGCTTATTTTAGGCAACGGACTTAAAGAAATTGTTAAAGATGAGACAGGTAAAGTAAAAGAAATTATTTTACAGAAAGGGAATATACTCAATGCAGATATGGTAATAGCTTCCATTGGTGTGAAACCGAATAGTAAACTGGCAAAAGAGATTGGTCTCGAACTGGGTATAGGTGGTGCCATAAAGGTAAATGAAAAAATGGAAACAAGTATGCCTGATATTTATGCTGCAGGAGACGTAGTTGAGAGTTTTAACCCTGTTACACAAAAATGGGGCTGGATACCTCTTGCAGGGCCGGCAAATAAACAGGGAAGAGTGGCAGGTGCAAACGCAGCAGGAGGAAATCTTACATTCAGAGGAGTCCTTGGAACTTCCATCGTAAGGTTTAATAAAATGGCGGCAGGCAAGACAGGACTTTCCGAACATGATGCAAGAAGAGAAAATATTCCTTATTTTGTTGCTACTACACACTCCAATTCCCATGCAGGTTATTATCCCGGAGGTAAAATGTTACATATAAAGATTGTTGTTCATAAAGAAACGGGAAAACTGCTGGGAGCACAGGTTACAGGAGAAGACGGTGTGGATAAACGAATTGATGTTTTTGCTACAGCCCTTTATTTCGGTGCCACAGTGGAAGATCTGGCAAATCTCGATCTGGCCTATGCGCCTCCATTCGGTTCCGCAAAAGATCCGGTAAATATTGCCGGTATGACAGGACAGAACAGGCTTCTTGGAGTTGAAGATTCTATGACTTTCAGTGAATTTAATGAAGTAAAAGACACATATAATCTTATTGATGTAAGAACTCAGAAGGAATATGACGAAGGTGCCATGGAACATTCGTCTCTGAAACCTGTAGATGAATTTCGAAGCCTTCTGGATACTGTAGATAAAAATAAACCTGTGGCAGTGTATTGTAAAGCAGGCTACAGAGGATATCTTGTTCAGAGAATTTTAAAACAACATGGTTTCGAAGTGAAAAATCTGGACGGCGGATACCTGACAGGAGAATTTTTTAGAGAATGACTGTGATTAAAATATATTGAAACTATATAGGGAGGGTATTTTATGAAATATTCTTTTATTATATGTCTGATCATAATGTGTCTCACAGGTTTATACGGATGTAAAACCTCAACTGAAGAGAGTGGAAGTTTTACCATTCCGGCTGCTAAAAAAATAGATTCCTCTTTGAAAGCAAAAGTTGACGAAGAGGTTAAAATTATTGTCTCTTCATCTGATGAAAACCAGAAAAAACAGGCTTTAACAGACCTTGAAAAACTATGTAAAGATAATCCCTCTGATTTCTCGCTTTTTTCCTATCTTATGGAAAAGTCTGACATGTCTGTTGCCCGCATCGGTTTTAAAGCCATTGAAAACTGTTATGCAGGAGGTCTCAGCGAAGAAAAAAAAGCGGAAGAGTTCGACGTCCTGTCCTGCGTAATGAAACATCCTGTAGATTATTTGCGTTCCAGAGCGATAACATGTATATCCTATGTTTCAAATACCGATGAAAGAATGGTAAAACAAAAGGAGCTTTTAAAGGAAGCACTGAAAGATAAAAGCGCTCATGTGAAAATAAATGCAATTCAACGATTGACCATGATAAAAGATGATAAAGCAGTGGAAATCTTTAATGAAATGGTTAACAGTGAAACAGATCCTCTGGTTCAGGCAAGATTAATAGAATGTCTTGATCAGCTCGGTTCCGTTAATAAAGAAAAACTTATGGACTTCATAGAAACAGGAGACCCTTATGTAAAATCTTCTGCCATAGTTATTCTTTCCGGGAAAAAAGATAAAGATTTAATACCGAAACTGATAGTTATGCTTGATAATAAAGACAAAACAACTATTGCCGGAAACTATGATGACGGCGGAGTTATAGTTTATTCTGCAAAAAAGCCTGTATTGCAGCAGGTGGCGGTATACGGCCTTGAAGAGATTACGGGAAAGAAATTTCAGGGGAAAGATAAACATGATATTGAAGGAACTGTGAAAAAATGGAAAGAATGGTATGAAAAAGAAAAAGCCGTTAAATAGCTTTCATATTTATGGTGAATTGACTTTATACGTATAAATTTATATAATATATACGTATAAAGGAGGCTTTTATGAAAACCAAACTTACCCTTAATCTGGATAAAGATACAATTGAAAAAGCCAGGGAATACGCAAAAGAAAGACGTCAGAGTCTATCTCAGATGGTGGAGATTTTTTTTAAATTTATTACAGGAGGAGAAAGAAAAGAAGAAGATTTTTCTCCTCTTGTAAAGGAATTGAGCGGTATTGTAAGAGTAGATGAAACATTTGACCCTGAAGAAGAATATACAAAATATTTAATAGAGAAATACAGATAATGAATGAAGTTTTTATAGATTCTGATATAATCCTGGATTTGCTCATGAAAAGAGAGCCTCACTATTTATCTGCCGCAAAACTTTTTACTATCATTGAAAAAGGAAACGTAAAAGCTTTCGTAAGTCCTTTAATATTTTCAAATTTATTTTATATACTCAGGAAAATAACCTCTAAAGAAAGAGCAAAGAACAGTCTTAAAAAATTAAAATTCCTTGTAAATATCTTAGAGGTAAATGAATATATAATAGAACTTTCTCTGGAAGCAGATTTTAATGATTTTGAAGATGCAATTCAGTATTATACTGCTCTGGAAAATAAGATAGATTGTCTGATTACGCGAAATAAGAAAGATTATAAAAAATCCCTTATTACGATATGTACTGCTGAAGAGTATATATTGAATTTTTCCGGGAAATAGGCAGTAATTCCTGGCTCAAACTATTAACCGGAAGAATCCGGGACACTGATTACCGGATTTAAGAGAGACATGTCAGAAGATTTTATATATGGATATTTCGTTATTATCCCCGTCATAATGGTAAGGCAGTCTGAAAAATCTCTTTCTGTCATGGTTCCGACAAATTCTTCAAGTAAACTCATTATTTCCGTCGCAATAAACGCATTGTTCGTTGCAATTTTTCCCATATATTTAAAGAGTTTATCTTTCGCTTTTCTGCCTTTATTAACATTAAATAATATACTTCTGAAGAAGGGCATGAGAATTTTTATGTTATCAGGCTCAGGAGAAAGATTTTCAATTATCAGCTCGAGAGCAAATTCTTTTATATCAGGATGTTCGGTGAATTTTATAAATTCCACATGATATCCTTCGGAAAGATATTTGCCCAGGATTTTCATGGAAAATTCCTGCACATCTTTATAATTGCTGTCATAAAGTTTCAGCACTATGTCAGATGTAAATTGATTTACTGAAAAATGCTCTTCCAGCATATTAAAAACGAATTCTCTGGTGATTTCCCATTTGCTTTCTGCAAGTTCCGTAAGTTCCGTCATGTCTGCAGACCATCTGGATATGGATTTTTTTATCATATCCATTCCTGCTTCTCTTATGGACAGTATGTCATGACATGCACACGTTATAAGCATTTGCCCGTCAACAGTGAACGGGTCAACAGACCGTTCTTTCAGGAGATTTCCTCCCAGTTCCTGGACGCATGGAGACGGCGCTTTTAATAGCAGAAATATCTGTTCATTGCTCAGGAGCTTTAATTCTTCCGAAAAATCTGACATGAGACCTTTTACTATGACTGTATGAAGACCTTTTATATATTCTTCCTTTGTGATTACAGACATAAGGATTTTTATATAATCTGATATGATTTCAGGATTGTCTCTGTAGAGTGCTATCAGTTCCATTGCAAAACAGTGATTTTCTTCCCACCGTGAAAAGAGTAGATCTATTATAAATTTTTTATCTCCTTTCCAGAAAGAGAGACTGCTTTTTACCCATTCATGTGCCAGTGCCCTTGCCGGCTCAAATTCACAGTTTAAAAAACATTTTACCAGGTTTTTATCGGGATTAAGAGGATTGAAATATGTTCTGAATATGTCCAGAAGTGTGGTACATACAAAAGGATAGGGCTTTTTAAAGAGATCTGAAATTTCTGTTTCTGTCAGGTTTTTTAATGTGTCGGTAAATCTGTCTCTTAAAATTTTAACGGCAAAAGAACTTACTTCTCTGCATTCGGATTCCAGAAACAGATTAAAAGCGGGAAGACTGTCTTCTTCCCACAGTTCTGAGAAAGCTTCTTCTCTTTCCGGCTGTTCTGTGTCTGACGGTTTATAGCCTTCAGCACATTTCCACATCAGATTATTACAGGTATATCGTTTGCTTTTTTTATAGAGTATGTGATTAAATGTCCACAGGTGAGTGAAACGGTCACAGATTTTTGTGATGGTATATGGTTTTCTTTCGGTCCAGTCATAACGTCGTATAACTATTTCTTCTATTTTTCCTGCATCACTGTCTTTAAAATGTTTCAAAAAGAAATAGGCGAAATTTGCATAGAGTTCAGGATAATATTTTGCAATATTTCTCAGGTATCTCCAGCATCTTCTCATCATATAGGATTTTGTTTTTTTAGAGAATATGGATATAGTTTTATATTTACCTGTCTGAGGATTATAACTACGGCGAAGAGGACCGGTAATTTCCATTTTATAAGCCAGAAATCCGAACATGTCCATGTCCATTCTGTACTCTGCCTTTTTATATATGGATTTAATAGATTTCCAGCTTTTAGAGAAATCTGCCTCATGAATAAGTCTGTTAAGAGTTTTTCTTGTTATGACACTGTCAATGTCATAGAGTGCTTCAAGAAGACCTGTATCTTCTCTGCATAGATTTAGAGATTCTTCTATAAAAATTTCATCTTCTTTTTCTATTAATTCTTTGAGTCGTTCCGGGAATTTATTCAGAGCTTTTTCTGTTATATCGTCTACTGTCTCACTGTGTCCCGCTTTTCTGAGTGCTTCTTCTGCCATTGTTTTTACCCACAGGATTTCGTCTTTTCTGAGTTCTTTCAGAGATTCTATGACTTTGTTTATTCTTTCTTTTGTGATGCCGGGAAATTTCATCCGTGCTTCCGAAGAGCCTTCCAGAATTCCTGCAATATGTTCTTCACTGCAGAGCATTCCGAGAGAAAATGCAACTGCATAACGAACAAGAGGTTCTCTGTCCTTTGTGGAAATAGTCAGTATATCCAGAATTTCATGTAAAAAATATTTTTCCTGTGAGAGATATTTTGCCCCTTTTGCCCTGAAATCATAATCTTTATGGCTTAAAGCATTGATAAGAAATTCTTTTTTTGCCTGAAAATCTCCGGGGCATGTGAACGTATCACTGCTTTTTTTGATTTTCTGTCCGGCAATATGCCCGGCATTTTTTATAATATCTGTTTTATCCAGAATATTTGATACTTTATTTGCCAGAAAATTAACAGTCCTGTTAAACCATTTATCCAATCTGTCCATAATCAAAACCTCTTGTATTCAGTATTCGGTAAATAATTCTACTCTATGTTGAAAATATCCTTCCCCATGTTGTTGATTTGATTATCTTTAAGGTACTATGAGCCCCCTGCCGGGAGTATACTGTGGCCATGAACCGTCTTCAGGCAGGACATTTCTATGAGCATTGTTATATTCACAACATATGGTGAAGTTATCAGGTGAAGTGGCATATACATATTTGTAGCCTGTAAGATAGACAGGACACTCGGATATGTATTTTATATAGGGCCCGCCGTTTTTATTATAAGTAAGATATGAAAGATCAGGAGGATAATAGCCTCTGTTATCTGTTGCATACATTTCCATGGCTGAAGCAAGATTCTTTATGTTCGACTCACATGATGCAAGCTGTCCCTGGGCTCTGGCGGCAAAAAAACCCGGTACAAAAATGACTCCCAGCAGGCACACTATCATTATTGCCAGCAGGTTAAATACTATTGCTGTCAAGGCAGGTTCCTGTGAAATACTTCTGTCATATTTTGCTTTCCTGGAACCAATTATACTGAAAATCAATCCTGTTACAGGCAATAATATTATAATGACAGGGGCTGTATTCAGGCACTTTCTCATAAAGATCTGTAATGGGCCGCTGAAGTTTCTGCTTATGCTTTCTGCTATATTCAGTATAATAGCGACTAAATAGGGAGAAAATATTGTCAGTATAGCCAGAAGTATACCTGCTCTTGCAAAATTATTTGGCTTTTTTATATCTTCCTCTGTTCCGTCTTTTTTATAAATACCTGTATATCTCTCCAGTTGTTCTTTAAATTCATTCATGCTTATATATCTTTTCAGGGGATCCAGTTCCATGGCACGTTTTACTATAGCTTCCAGTTCCTTTGATACGGAGAAATTCAAATCGGTTACAGGAGGAAAGTTAAACAATTTCAGGGTGGGGTCATGTTTTGTAAGCATCTGGTGTAAAATAACTCCGAGACCGTATATGTCAGACAGAGGGGTTGACTGCCCTCTCCCTTTATACTGTTCCGGTGCCGCATAGCCGGGAGAACCATATTTGAATGTATCGGTATCTTTATCAGGATTGTAATAACGGGCAATGCCGAAATCTACAAGTTTTGGCCATCCTCCCGGTGTTATTATAATATTTGATGGCTTCAGGTCTCTGTAGACTACGGGAGCATGAAAAGCATTGTGAAGATAATCCAGTATTTCGGCGATTTTTATAGTCCATGTGATGGCCTGCTGCACCTCTACAGGTTCTTTAGATGAATTAATAATTTCTTCAAGGGTTTTACCTTCTATA
>JBEHWO010000008.1:0-48704 GCA_040217695.1 Vulcanimicrobiota bacterium
CTCTCCCATTTCTCTCTGCCTTCATCGGTTAAAAGTCCTCCCTGCTGGTATAGTTCATCCATGTCACCCTGGACAGTTCTCAGAGTAGCCAGATTATGCCTGTGCAACAGAGCCGTATCATCCAGATGGGCCATAATATTACAGAGAGCATGTAAAGAAGCGTAATTCAGGTCAAGTCCTGAATTCAAAGCAGATTTAAGGGCAGGAAGGCCGTAATTTATTACGGAAGGGAATCCTTCCTGTGCTTCTCCTCTTACACCGGGCATTTTATATTGAAGAAAAATCTTTTCACCGGAAGTCAGCTTTCGCTTACTTTCGAGATCAGACAGTTCATTTTTTACTATATCTCCTGAGATTTCCCGTATAACAGCACTCAATGTAGCAGGTGTAACATGTTCTTTCAAGGACAGTAAATAACCACATGCACCACATGTGAGACCAACAAGGAAAATAATGCCTTTCTGAGTATTTACGCCGCCTGTAACGGAAAACATATGCTGTTCAGCAGCAAGTCCTATTGTTCTTATTACAGGCAGTAAATTACAGAGATGGCCGGAAGAAATACCACATTCTATACCTGCCTGTGCCATATAACTGAAGTACGGAATAACGGCAGACGTGCTCAGAATAAATGTTTCATACGACATATCACTGTGGGAACCATTGTTACTTCTGTCTACCAGTCCCGGTTTTGGAGTTGCAGATAGTTCCAGAAGGATACTCCTCATGGCCATTTCACTGACATAAAAAGCAGAAGATGTTACAGGAACAAAATTTCTCAGACGTTTTTTAGTTTTCTCACAATATGTTATCATTTTATTAATTATGCTTTTAACAGGCATGACCGGAGCGGTCACAACCAGATATAAAAATTAACAAACAGTAAAGCATAAGACTTCATCATTTTTATATAAAGTTATCAGGAAATAACTGCATCATAATCGTGACGCGTGACGCGTGACGCGTGACGCGAGGATAATAACCGGTTATTTTCTTACAGCCCCTTTATGCAAAAAATACTCTCCTATCATAGTATGAATTATATTCAGTGTATCCTCAAGGGTATGTTTTTTCTCTCTTATACAGAGAAAAGCAGGGTTTTCTTTACAGACAATACATGGACGCTGTGAAAAACCGAGATCTTCTCTGGATATCCTTGTTCCGTCCCTGTCTGTCACATCAACATCAAATAATACTCCGAGAGGATGTTCTGCTTCAAGAGATAGACCTGATTTTTTCAGTGCTATTGCTTCTATGTCCGATATAATAAATCCTTCATAACCGAGTGGTGTTTTATTTTTCACTGTATATTCAAATTTAAACTCTTTTTCCCGGGCTATCAGAAGATTCCATAATATATTAAAAACAGGTTCGTAAAAGGCGGCGCCTTTATCAGGGCCGGGGATATTCAGAGAAACTGTAATAACAGGTTTTTTATACAGGGCAAGCAATTCATTGCGCCTCTTTACCCTCTCTTCCCTGGCATCCAATACAGCAAATAAAATATCTCTATCAGGCGACATAACACCCTTTCTCCTGTGAATAAGGGCGTTTAGTAAAACGCCCCTGCACTCACAGGTTATCGATTATTGATAACCGGTCACCGGTAACTGGTAACCGGTAACCGGTCACTGGTAACCGGTCACTGGTCACTGGTAACCGGTCACTGGTCACTGGTCACTGCTCACTGTTCAATGTTCCGCCACTTCTCTTATAACATCTATATAAGTTCCGTCACGGTATTCCACAAGTCCTACAATCTTATCTTTAAATTCGATTTCCTTCGGTTTCCCCGTTATTTTTTCCACGTCATGCTGAAGCTCTTCTATAGTCTTTACAGGTAATTTGCTATCTTTAAACCTTTCAACAAGATCTTCTCTTCTCGGGTTAATGGCAATACCTCTCTCTGTTACGAGAACGTCCACACAATCACCGGGAGTTACAACAGTAATAACCTTATCTTTTATAGAAGGAATTCTCCCTCTGAACGAGGGAGCAACAATGACTGTAAGTTTCGACCCTGCCGCCACATCGGAGTGACCGCCTGATGCACCTCTTATGACACCATCGGAACCGGTGAGAACATTTACGTTGAAATTCAGATCTATCTCAAGAGCGCTCAGGACTGCCACATCAAGCATATTGACCATACATCCTTTATTGAACGGATTGGCGTAATAGCTGGCACTTATTTCGACATGATTTTTATTTTCTCTGAGACTTCTTACTGCTTCAAGATCAAAGGACTGAACATCAAAAAGTGTTTTAAAGAGTCCTTCTTCAAGGAGTTTCACCATATATCCAGTAATACCGCCGAGGCCGAAACTTCCCTTTATGCCTTTCGAGATCATTTTCTCTCTGATAAAATGGGCCACTGCGAGAGATGCGCCGCCGCTTCCTGCCTGGAAGGAATAACCTTCTTTCAAATAGCCGGAATTATCGATAAAATCTGCTGCATATCTTGCTATAAGCAGTGATTTCGGATCTCTTGTCATTCTTGTGGCACCGCTCGAAATACCTTTCGGGTCTCCCAGTCTATCTATAGTTACAACATAATCTACAAGGCTCTGCATAATACTTATCGGTGTTGCAGGAAATTCTACCAGATTGTCAGTAATGGCAATAACTCTTTCTGCATAGAAAGAATCAAAGGTTGCATATCCGAGAGGGCCGCAGGCAGAAGGGCCGTTTACTCCGTTTACATTGCCGTAACAATCTGCAGTAGGAGCGGCAATAAAAGCCAGATCTACGTGGAGTTTTCCTGTTTTCAACATCCTTGCTCTGCCTCCGTGGCTGTGGAATATTACAGGAATATCCATAAGACCGTGAGACACTTCATTGCCCAGGTCTCCTCTCATACCGCTGGTAATGATTTTTGTAATAACACCCTGTCTGATATGATCGATCAGGTGGGAATGTATATCATTTAAAGAACTGCTTGCAAGGGTAAGGTTTTTAAAGCCCATATCCCTCAGTTTATCCATAACAAGATTGACTACATAATCGCCGTTTCTGAGATGATGGTGAAAAGATACTGTCATACCATCTTTCAAGTCGCAGTGTCTTATAGCTTCTTCAAGGCTGTCTGCTACCTTCTTTTCACCCACTTTGACTGCAAATAACTGTGTGGCAGCTTTTCTGCCTCTGGGAGTACTTGCCCATACCCCTCCGTATTTATCAATTTTACCTATACCTTTTATTTCATCAGGTATATTACGTTCTTTTATATTCATATAAATTCTCCTATTACTCTATCTATATTTTTCCGACTGCCTTTGCATAGGCGATAGTCTGTTCGGCTCTTTTAAGCACAGGAGCATCTATCATTTTACCATCCAGGGATACCACACCTGCTCCATGTTCTTCTGCTTCTTCCATGGCATGAATAATACGTCTGGCTTTTTCTATTTCATCATCAGAAGGTGTAAACACTTCATGTATGGGAATAATCTGTCTCGGATTTATAACAGACTGTCCGAGAAAACCCATATCTTTAATCTTTTTAGCAGATTTTCTCAATCCTTCTTCATCATTGACATCGGAAAAAACCGTATCAATGGGGTCAACCCCTGCAGCTCTTGCGGCAACAACAATCTGGGAACGGGAATAATTCAATTCGTCTCCCTCTTTAGTTCTTTTAATACCCAGATCTGCCGTAAAATCTTCTCCTCCTATTGATATGGCTGCAATTCTTTTGCTCGAACTGGCAATAGAAAAAGCGTTTACAACGCCCAGGGCTGTTTCCATTATGGGCATGAGCTTTACAGTTCCTTCTGCAATACCATGTTTTCTTTCTATTTCAGAGACAATCTTATCTATCTCCATTACCTGTTCTTTATATTCTATCTTCGGTATTCTCAGAGCATCTGGAAGACATGGAATAATCTCTTCGAGATCTTCTCTGCAGAACGGTGTATCGAGTCCGTTAATTCTTACAACCTTTTCGGATCTTCCGCAATCAATGGTCATCAATGCATATTTAACCAGATACCTTGCGCCATCTTTTTCTGCAAGGGCAACTGCATCTTCAAGGTCAAAAATAATGCTGTCTGCACCGTATATACCGGCATTCTGAACCATACCGGGATTATTCCCGGGAACATACATCATTGTACGGCGTAACCTTTTCATAAGCAAACCTCTTTTCAGTTATTTATATGAGAATCGCGACATGTGACGCATGACGCGCAACAGGTATATTCTCATCCATAGTCAATCATAATTTTAACGGGAAACAAAGGGTATAAAGTTTCTCCCGTCACGGGTGACGCGTTACGCGTCACGCCCCTTTAACAGATCTCTGTATGGCAGTTTCAGTTCTGGCCCTCACTGTAAAATCCAGGGCTCCTCTATCGCGCACACTTATAAGAACATCTTCTATGCCATATTTATCCAGCACATCATTTATAGTAGAAATAATCTGTTCTCCGAACTGCTGTTTTACAGGACTGGCAAGATCAACAATCCTTCCGGCTCCTTTCTCTTTCGGGAAAAGAGTTATTAAAATATCACTGGATTCAAGCGTTCCTGCAAGTCCCATTGTTTTTAAATTCATCAAGACACCTCCATACCAGATAAGGCCCACAGGGCCTGTAATTTTTCAATCAGAGCAAATTCGTCTCTGCTAAAATCTTTCATAGGGATCTTTACCAACCCTCATACGCATTAAAATCAATTCCGATTCATCAGTTCCGCTTCTTAAAAAATCAAATGTTTCAGGCGTAACAATCTTCCCTATCTCGTCCCATCTATCTTCATAAACCATCTTTCTCAGTAACTTTGCACTCATATGATGACCGTCTACGGTTAAATTGGCAATCTCATGAACATCCACTCCGTACGAAGGAAGGGTGGCTTTTACTGTATCATTGTAAATTGTATCAATTTTCGAATTCGGTTCCTGTCTTATATATCTATGAGTAATATTCAGTGACGGCACAATATATTTACCGAATAGCGAAACTCCCAGTAGAGCATGAGCATGACTTATTTCTTCCTTCTGTATGAAATATTTCGGGAAGGTCAGATATGAAACAAAGTATTCTCCTCCGAAATGTATAGTTACATTCTTAAGAGGTAAAATACTTTTTTTCAATAATTCAAGACGTACTTCAAGAGGGAAAAAATACTTGGGTTCACTTACAAGAAATAAATGAATCCAGTCACACAGGCTTGCTGCAAGAGTAATGGCATACATATGATCATATGTTACAGGATTACAGTCTACCACCATGGCTCCTATATTTTTTCCTTCTTTCCTGTGTTCAGAAAGTTTCTTTACATATTTATGTATAGTTTCTTCTATACCATGTTCCAGCATCGCCACATATGGCTCTCCTCTAACGACTTCCTGAAAGCCAAAGGTCGAGAAACTTCTTACATAACGGGGTTTGGTGAAAATAAAATGATGGGTATAACCGCGTCTGTACAACATGGTTACAAGCCTGGTCATTAATTTTGCCATAAGGCTTCCCCCTCGAAACCGCGGGGATATGGCAACACATTTGATTATATTATGGCTCAGAGATCCTGTGGCTACTATTTCTCCGTCTGCGCGGTATAATGCGGTAAAATCCACGTCATCTTCATAATGGAGACCGTTAAAGGAAAGAAATTGCCTGACTTCTTCCTTTACTTTATCATCCCAGAAATCAAGTATTTCAAATGTAAAAATCGACTGGGTAAAGTCCACTTTTCTACCTCATCTCTGTCAGTAAAAAAGATCTGCACTTACATAACCGGGCAGATCTTTTTTTCATAAGTCCAATAAAATTAGAACTAACCCCCGCAAATAAGGTTTCTGTTCATGATTTGAATTTTCCACAGAACAATAAAAAATCCTCCAGAAGAAAAAAATTAAATTTTCAGTAAAACTTGATTAATTCTCTTCTTATATATATAATTACTGAGGTGAGCATAAATAATACATATTTGCTCTCGTGACGCGTAACGCGTGACGCGTGACGGGAGGAAAACTTTTATTACATACTTATGCACGGGTCGGTAAGACATATGAACAACCAATTAATTATAGCTATCGCAGGTCTTCCCGGATGCGGTAAGAGTACTGTAGCTTCTAAATTATCTGAAAAATTAAAATTACCTGTTATAAATACGGATGTTATAAGGGAAAGACTTTTCTTCGGAAAAGAACCTCTGGAAAATACCCCTGAAAACAGAAAATTGATCTATAAAACCCTTTTTATTATAGCAGATTGTATGACTTCGTCCCATGTCGGAGTAATACTGGACGGAACCTTTCCTTATGAAAGATACAGAACCCCCGTAAGAGAAATAGCCGGTAAATATAATGTTCCCTGTTATTTCATAGAGTGTTTCTGTCCCGAAAACTTTCTGAAAGAAAGAATAGAACATAGAAAAGAACATTTTGCGGAAAGTGCCGGATGGGACGTTTATCTCAGGATAAAGGAAAGCTTTGAACCTTTTACAGGAGACCATTACGGGATTGATACCTCGATGGATATAGACAGTCAGATTGAAAAAATCTTTTCTGAAAGTATTTTTTAGTTACCTGCAAAACTCTACCTGGATTGAAAAACATCATTCTTTAATTCTTATTCTATGAGGTTCTACTATAAATAATTTTCCTTTATAATGGTTTATGTCAGTATGGGTAGAAAAATAAGTATTTAATATTTTGATAATTTTTGGAATAACTTCAGGATGATTTTTTACCTGTAACGCAATTATTCCATTATATTCTGAAGGTGGATAAGCAACTATATCTGAAAAATCACCATTTAAAGAAAGTAAAATAGAATTAAATTCCTGAGCTTTATGAATTACAATAAGATCTTCAGAATCCTGTGGAATATGGTCTTTAAGTCTGAAAATTTCATAACCGGAATCTCTCATTGCCTGGATTATCGAATTCGGCATACAATGATCTGCAAAAAATCTCAGTTTCATACAGCTATCTCAAATTCAGATAAATCTCTTGCATAATCCAGACATGCAGCAATATGTTCTCTGGTAATATCAGGAAATTCTTTTATAATATCATCAAATGAATTACCAGTTGCCAGATATCCAAGAAGCAGACTTACCGGAATTCTTGTTCCTTTAATTCTTGGTTTACCTCGTAGAACTTCAGGAGAACTTATAATATGATCCCGCCAGCTTATTAAATCCATATTAATCCACTCCCACATTTATGTTATAATTATAGTAACATAAAATAATATCTTAATCAATGGAGTATGTCTCAATAACCTACGATTAAACCTTTCCCGGGAGTATACTGGGGATAACATTTGTTATAAGGCAGACATGCATAAATATGAGAGTTTTTTCTGGTACACCACAGGGTAAAAATCTGAATATTATTATTAACACTGTAACTGTATGTCAGATGGCAAGAAGGACATAATGGCAAAGTTTTCATATAACTGCTATCAGGATTGGAGTCAGTGTTTTTAGTAAGATATTCAAGAGACGGAGGATAATTTCCCTTATTATCTGTAGCATACATCTCCAGGGCTGTGGCAAGATTTTTTATATTACTTCCACAGGCGGCAAGCTGCCCGCTGGCTCTTGCAGCAAGAAAATTTATTAGGAGACATAAAAAAACAGTTAAAGAAAACATAAATATACCGGCAGCAGGAATAAGAAAACTCTGTACCGGATCTTTTCCGGGATTTAGAACGGATAAAATCCGGTGAGATAATAAATAGACGAGATGAAATAAAGACCATATGAAAGGTACTGTAATAAACATAAAAATTACAACTTGAAAGAACTCGAATATTAAAAATCCCAGATAGATACACCATGCAATAACAAGTGTTATAAAGGTAGTCCTCACAACATCGGAAGAGTTTATCATAGAATATATAATATAAATATAGGATTTTATAAAAACCCATATAACAAATGCCCATATTATTGTGCAAAAGCTCCTGATCAGATGATCCATATAATGAAAATACGGTAAGATATTTACTATGACCAGAGATAAAAGAGTCAGTAAAATAATTATACTGTTTAAAGAAGCTTTTCGTTTTTTTATATCAATTACCAATGTTATAATACCACATAAGGCGGCAGTAATAACAGACGAAAAGCCAACAAGTAAGGCTATCTGTTGCGCTGCATAAAAACCAAAAAACCAGTCACGCTCAAAAGGATTAAAGAAAAGTAAAAGTATACCCATAGAAAGAATAAAAAGACCTGTAATTTTACGAAATGTCGTCCATGTCGAATTGCCTGATTCCCCGGAAGAAATCTTATCGGCACCTGTATATTTCAATAGACTGTCTCTGAAATCTTTGACACTTATATATCTTTTTAAAGGTTCCATTTCTATGGCATGTCTTATAATTTCCTCAAGGCCTGGTTTTACGGAACTATTCAAAGTCTTAGCAGGCGGAAAAGTAAAAGGTTTTACAGAAGGATCATAAAGGGTAACCATCTGAAATAATATTACACCGAGACCATATACGTCTGACTGAGGTGAAGACTGCCCCCGGCCTCTGTACTGTTCAGGCGCCGCATAGCCGGGAGATCCGTAACTGAATGTGTCTGTATTCTTATCAGGATTATACAATCTGGCTAGTCCGAAATCTACGAGTTTTACCCTGTCATCAGGTGTTATTATTATATTGGAAGGTTTTAAATCTCTGTATACTACAGGAACGTTAAAACCATTATGAAGATAATCCAGAATTTCACAGAGTTCTCCGATCCATTTAATAGCTTTTTCTTCCGATAAAGGTTTCTCCGAGCCATTCAGAATCTCTTCCAGAGTTCTTCCTTCTATATAATCCATTGTAAGATAGTTTAATTCTTTTTCAGTAAATATACCGTATGTCTTCGGGAGGCCGGGATGATTGAATTTAATCATGAATTCAGCTTCACGAAAAAAAATCTCTTTTGCCGTATCTGCATCTATTCCGCAGGATTCCGAAAAGATAAGTTCTTTCACTACAAATCTTCTGTCATCGTCGATTCTCTCTACAAGATATACATTACCCATAGCACCGCTTCCGAGAAGCCTTACCACTCGATAGATATTGTTAAGTATCGTTCCTGTTTCAAGAGCCATTATGTCAATACTCCTTCCATCTGTTATTTAAATATCAACCCCTCCCCCGGCGTATACTGCGGATAAGATGCAAGAGGTGGTAATCCTGCATTCATATGAGTCTCTACTATCGTGCACCATATGGTATAATTCGAATTATCTCTATTAACACTGTAACTGTAACCTGATTTTGAGGCAGGACATACAGGAAGGGTTTTCATATACCCGGCGCCGTCCGAAGTGTTTTTAATGAGATATTCAAGTGAGGGAGGATAGGCTCCTTCATTATCTACGGCATACATCTCCAGGGCTGTGGCAATATTTTTTATATTACTTTCACAGGCAGCAAGAGTTCCGCTTGCCCTTGCCTTGAGGAAATTTGGGATAAGTATCATCATAAGGATTATTGAAAAGAAACATATAAAGGCAGCAGGAATAAAAAAACTCTGTACCGGATCTTTTCCGGGCTTTATAATAGATAAAAGCCGGTGTAAGAATAAATATATAAGATGAAATAAAGACCAGATGAAAGGTACTGTAACAACTATCAAAATTATAGCTACAGGCAGAAATTTTACTAAATATACTAAATAAACGCACCATAGAATAAAAATTGTTGTAAAAATAATCCTCACAGTATCAGAAGAGTTACTCATAGAATGTATAACATACATATAGGATTTTATAAAGGACCATAATATAAATCCCAATATTATTATACCCACGCTGTTATACAGATATTCATTATTATAGTAAGTACCTCTTGTAAAGGTATAGATATTTATAATAATAATTCCTGCAACTGTAAGTAAAATCATTACCCTGGTTAAAAGAGAAAGTTTTGATTTTTTGTATTTACAGACATTAATTATCAGGTTTATAAAATGCCAGAGCGGGAAAGTAATAACAGAAGACAGTAATATGAGAAAAAATATATGGTACCATCGAATTCCATAGCAATATATATCAGAGTAAAAGATGAATGAGACTGCACAGAGGGAAAGAACAAAAGTCCCTGCTATTTTACAAAATCCTGTCCATGCCGAATTAGATGCTTTTTCAGCAAAAATCTTATCAGCACCTGTATATTTCAAAAGAGCATCTCTGAAATCTTTAACACTTATATATCTTTTTAAAGGTTCCATTTCTATGGCACGTCTTACAATCCTGTCCAGGCCGGGTCTTATAGTTTTCATAGACGGAAAAGTAAAAGGTTTTACAGAAGGATCATAAAGGGTGACCATCTGGAATAATATAACGCCGAGACCATATACGTCTGACTGAGGTGAAGACTGCCCCCGGCCCCTGTACTGTTCAGGTGCGGCATAGCCGGGAGATCCGTAACTGAATGTATCTGTGCTCTTATCAGGATTATAATATCTGGCTATTCCGAAATCTACGAGTTTTACCTTATCATCAGGTGTTATTATTATATTGGAAGGTTTCAGGTCTCTGTATACTACAGGGGCTTTGAAGTTATTATGAAGATAATCCAGAATTTCACAGAGTTCCACAGTCCATTTAATAGCTTTTTCTTCCGATAAAGGTTTTTCCGAACCGTTCAGAATCTCTTCCAGAGTTCTTCCTTCTATATAATCCATTGTAAGATAGTTTAATTCTTTTTCGGTAAATATACCGTATGTTTTCGGCAGGCCGGGATGATTGAAATTGACAATAAATTCCGCTTCACGGAAAAAAATCTCCTTTGCAGTATCTGCATCTATGCCGCATTTTTCCGAAAATACAAGTTCTTTTACTACAAATCTTCTGTCATCGTCAATTCTCTCTACGAGATATACATTACCCATGGCACCGCTCCCGAGAAGCCTTACCACTCGATAGATATTATTCAGTACAGTTCCTGTTTCAAGGGTCATTTTATTTCCCTCCCTCTTTTTTTCCCGGTTTACCACCATATTTTATAAGTATTTCTCTCAATTGTTCATTATTACTGTATTTACGAGAAATAACTTTATCCAGAGGTGTTTCTCCACTCTTATCCATGGCATTTACATCGGCACCATTTTTTATGAGTAATTCTGTAATAGATTCACCAAAATACCCTTCCGCAGCATAATGTAAAGGAGTCTTACCATCTAAATCTGAAACATTCATATGTGCTCCTTTTTTTATCAATAATTTCACTATATTATAATTTCCTCCATTTACAGCACTGTGCAAAGGAGTTTTCCCTGACATATCGACAGTATTTACTCTGGCTCCTTTTTCTATCAATAATTTCACCAGACCTGTATTTCCACCTGTTACAGCATTATGGAAAATAGTTCTTCCATCTATAATAGAATCATTCAGTTTGACTTCTTTTTCTATAAGGAATTCTGCTACATCTTTATGACCTTTCAATACGGCACTGTGCAAAAGTGCAGTAACATCCGGCTTCAAGCCTTTTTCCCAGAGAAATTCCACTATTTCTTTCTTATTCTGTTCTACAGCAACATCTAAAGGAGTTTTTCCGTCTTTATCCCGCTCATTTACATCCAGACCTTTTTCTATGAGTAATTCCACTACATCTTTACTTCCCCGTCCTGCAGCCCTGTGCAGAAGAGTTTCCTCTTCTTTATAAGAAACATTTATATTTGCTCCTTTTTCTATGAGTAATTCCAATATTTCTTTATGAGCCACAGCAAAATATACAGGAGAATATCCTCTTTTATCGGGAGCATTTACATCAAAACCTTTTTCTATGAGTAATTCCACTGCTTTTTTACAGCCCTTTTGTGCAACATTATGTAAAAGAGCTTCTTCGTTATTTATATCCGCTCCTTTTTCTATAAATAAGACAACTAAATCCATGTGATTTTCTCTCAGGGCAAAATAAAGAGGCTCTCTCTCACCATCGTCCCGTGCATTTACATCAGCTCCGTGTTCTATCAATAATTCAGCCATTTTCTTATGGCCCATTACGGAGATAATATGTAAAGGCTTATAATTATAAATGCTGAAATTAACATTTACACCCTTTAAGCCGGGGTTCATGTCTATCAATCTGTCAAGACATTCACAGGCTTCTTTATTTTTACCTGTGAAAAATAACATAAATGATTTTTTGAGCAAAGCAGATGAGAAACCTGGGTTAATCTTCAGGGCCTTATCATAGTATGAGATAGCTTTTCCGTAATCTCTCCTGTCCCATGATATATTTCCCAGGAAAAACCATAGATAATAATGTAAAAAGAAGGCCAGTAAAACAAGTAGGACAGGTAAAAATATAAATATTTTTTTCTTCAATCGCAACAACCTCCAGGAAAAGGATAATATTTTTATATACAGGTAGTCAGGGGTTGCAAAAAATAAATAATCGTGACGCAGGGACAGGAACCATAATTTGCCAGAGTTATTTTCTTACAGTCCCTTATAATGAAATCGTAATGCGTAATGTACAATGCGTGATGTGCAGAGATTAAACCCGTCACGCGTCACGCGTTACGCGTCACGTCACCTTATATATATTATTATATCACCGAAAAAAATAAAAAGGTTCATCAATTTTTATAAAATATGATATAATAAATAAAAGAGAGAATTACAAAGGAAGGCAGAATATGATTAAATACTGTAATGATTGTGGTGCAGAAAATACCGACATAAATAACTTCTGTATAGTCTGCGGAGCTTCCCTGAAAGCTTCATCAGAAAATAACCCTTCAAAAGCAGGACATATAACATCTGATTTTGTTGATGATGGCATGACTGTACAGCAAAATATGTCTGCAGAGAAAAACACTGCAATTATTCCGCCTTCTGCCAGCTCAAGTAAAGCCACTCAGCCAGTAAATCAAATTCGTAACAGAAATGTTTCACATCAGCAGATTATTCAGCCTCATGGAAAAAATATTTTATATGAGAAGACTCAGCCTTCCCATAAACAGGGCAATCTCTATCCTCCCGGCACTCAATACAGACATACTGCCACACCGGTACAGGTCAATTTAATTACACAGACGAATAAACCTTCAGGCAATTCATTTTTTAAAAACCTCTTTTTACTGATTGTTCTTTTAATAGCAGGTTACATGTTATATCCGTCCGGGAAAGATTTTGCATCATCTTTACTCTATAAACAGGGGCTCACATTAATGAAACTGAAAAAATACGAAGAAGCTAAAGGTTATTTCGATAAAGCCCTGTATATAAAACCTGAATACTGGCAGGCATGGAACAGTAAAGGTCTGTCTATGAGACAGCTGAAGAAACCGGGGGAAGCAATAGAGTGTTTCAATAAGGCTCTGAAATATAACCCTGAAGACGACAGTGCATTGATAAATAAAGGAATCACCTTATGTGAACTGAAAAAATACGGTGCAGGAATAACATGTTACAAAAAAGCCCTGAAGATTAATCCCAAAAATCATAAAGCTTTCTATTGTATGGGTACTGGAATGGTCAGTCAGAAAAAATATGGAAAAAGTATTTCCTTCTATGACAGTGCTTTAAAGCTCAAACCTTCATATAAAGAGGCCTGGTACGGTAAGGGCTATGTTCTTATGAAACAGAAAAAATACGACGAAAGTATTAAATGTTATAATAAAGCCATAAAAATTGACCCTGAATATACAACTGCCCTTTACGGTAAAGG
Organism: Vulcanimicrobiota bacterium; assembly: GCA_040217695.1. Classification (GTDB taxonomy): domain Bacteria; phylum Vulcanimicrobiota; class SpSt-956; order SpSt-956; family JAKJGF01; genus CALARM01. Next base: position 13,641 of record JBEHWO010000008.1, read on the forward strand.
TTATACTCTGTGCAAACAAAAAAAATACAAAGAGGGACTTACATATTATAATAAAGTTTTATTGATTAATCCGTCTTATCCCGGTTTGAATGCAGGTAAAAAGCTCGCATATTACGCTCTGGCAGACAGTTCATATAAAGAGGGTAAATATGAAGAAAGTATTTATTATTATGATAAGGCTCTGGAAATGGATTCTAAATTTATATATGCCATAAAAGGGAAAAGAGATGCCTTTTATGCATGGGGAAACAGGCTCTGTTACGAAGGTAAATATGAACAGGGGTTTATCTGTTACGATAAAGCCCTGAAAATAGCTCCGTCTTTCAAACAGGCAGCTTATAAAAAAATCGAATCTCTCCACAGTATGGGAAATACTTATTACAACAGCGGAAACTATTCAATGGCAATAAGCTGTTATGACAGAATTCTGGCCATTGACAGAAACTACAGCCACGCAACTATAAACAAGGCAAATGCCCTGTATTGTCTGGGGAATCAAACAGCTGCGTCCGGGCAATATGCAATGGCAATAGTCTATTATGACCGGGCCCTGGAAATCAATCCGGGAAGCGGCCAAATTTACAATGCAAAAGAAAGTGCTCTCGCCAGTCTGGAAAATCAGAGAAAAAGTTATTATAACACTTCCTATAATCGCAATAACAGTCAGAATTATAATAATACTTACTCCGGTTCCAATAATACTTATTCCGGCTATAATAATAGTTATTCCAATAATAATTACTATAATCAGAACCAGGAAAAAATCAAAGAGCAGAATGAAGCAATGATAAATAAATATAACCGGGAAAAGCAGGACAGGATAAACAGGCAGAATCAACAGATAATAAATAACACATCGACTTATCCGGGTAAATAGTTTCATTCCTCGCGTAACGCGTGACGCGTTACGTCAAATAAAGTGAGGTGATTATGATGAGATCAAAAAAATTAGCTTTTTTTCTACTATGTATGGTTTTAATAAGTATGACTCTATTTCTATCAGGCTGTGATGACGGTGATGGTGACGGTCCTCCGGAAAGCCTGTTAAAAATGCTTTTAAATATCTTTCTCGTTTCTGCTTTTATTTTCACAGGTACTTCAATTATGAACAATAAAAATTCAGGAAATGGTAATGGCTCTCTTAAATAATTTAAATGTACAGGAATGTTCATTTCAGTTACTGACCTGAGCATAAGTATTTAATAAATGTTTTCCTCCCGTCACGCGTGACGCGTAACGCGTCACGCGAGGAAAGATACTATTAATAAATTTCCATTCCTTAGTACCACACCATGTAAAAGAGTATCCAAAAAATTACGTATCATGTGCTTATATAAAGTATCTGCTCCCGTAACGCGTGACGCGTAACACGTAACGCGTCACGATATATAAGATTCTGGTTACTAATTTATCTGTTACGGTAATTAGTTGTTAAATTTCAGTTAATAATTAAAGCTAATCGCTAACAGCTAATAGCTAAGAACTAATAAGTAATAACTATTTTATCACAGCAGGTAATATGATAATGTAAAGTTAATTTCAATTCTATACTAACAGTCATGACCGGGCCGGTCACAACGAAGAATGAAAATTTGTTCCTCCCGTCACGCGTTACGCGTTACGCGTTACGATTCTCATATAAATTACTCTGCTATTTTTACAACAAAAAAATTATTTTCATAAAAAATTTCCGTTCCGAAAGGGGAAGAAAGACTATTTAATCTTTCCAGCATAGAACGGCTCAATTCTTCGGAAGCAGGCACAGGTCTTCCTCTTTTTGTTCTTCCCTCTTTAAATCCCAGTGACACAGGATAGAGTCTGATTTCCTTCAACTGTTTTTTTCCGTCAAATACAGGCAGGGCAATGACAGTCTCCCAGTTTTCAGGTTTATTGCAGTTATTATATCTATCCGTATTAAATATATCCGACGGCAGCGAATCTGAAGGAAGATTATATCTTTCATATAAATCATCGGGAAGGTATTTTATCGTATCTATCTGAAATATAAAATTACCGAGGCCGTAAAAGATCGGCTTCTTTTTATATATTTCAATACCTTTCAGCAAATGAGCGCCATGGCTGAAGAATATATCTGCTCCAGAATCAATCGCTTCCCTTGCAACAGTCTGAACAAAACCGGCAGGCATTGCATAGTTGTCAGACATGCCTTCATGGCTGTGAAGGGAAAAAACAACCCAGTCAGCCTGACCGGACGCTTCTTTAATTGATTTTTTTATCTCTTCAAGGTCATTTCTGTCCGGCTCTGTAATTATCTGGCATTTATCCCCCTTTTCAAACCGGAGATTCAAAAAAGAAAGGCTCTGTTCATCTATATTATGAGAAAGTTTCAGTTCAAAAACCATTTTATATAAATTCATAAATGTCTGATTATCCACTATGTATCTGGTGTTATATCTCAGAGGATTAACACCGGGTCTTCCTTTCATATCGGCTCTCTGATTTCCTGCTGCCGAAGAACGGGGAAAGGTGGATGTACAGGAGATTAAAGCAACTCTGCCTTTTTTTGTATCCAGATAAACGGGAGAACGGGCCAGAGCAAGATTTTCTCCCACTCCTCCATAGATAAGTCCTTCTTTTTTCAGGGCTTCATCAGTGGCTTTTACTCCTTCATAGCCGTAATCAAGAGCATGGTTATTGGCACGGCATAACATGTCAAACCCGGCCCATGTAAGCTCTCCGGCAAGTTCTGGTTCGCCTGTCACATAAGTGCCTCCGCTCTGAGCGGACGGATAACCTTCGTAATTATGAAATAATCCCTCAAAATTCGTAATTGCCACATCAGAAGAACGAATAATATCTATCATATCCGTATAAGCCGGTTCATCGAAAACAGATATTTTCATTGTAATTATGGAATCACCTGTAATGGCAAAACTCATAGTTTCTTCCCCTTTCCCGTAAGAAGGGGAAATAAACACAAGGAATATCATAAAAAACAATATTTTCTTCATAGCTCCTCCTGCCATACAGGTGATATACATCCTTTTTCTCTTACAAATCTGTTCCAGAATTCTTCAAAGGATATACCTGTAAAATATTCAAGTTCTTCTTTAAAAGGGAATGAACCTTTAAAATTTCCATATTTATTATAAGTATAACACATAAACTCTTCCATAGTTTTTCCGGTTTTTTTCTTCATTTCCGTTTCAAGCATTTTAAAGACGAGAGGTGATTTACAGTAATGAAAAAACTCCATAGCTTCTTTATCTTTCACTTCATGTTCTCTCTCAAGAGGATGATCCCACCCGGGATGAGCCTCCATAGTTTTCAAATATCTTTCATAGAGTTCCTTCCATTTTTTTCCTTTTTCTCCGGTACCTGTAGCTACAGTGGCCTTCTCTTCCATATATACCGACCATCCTTCAATAACCCATTCGTCTTTTATACTCTTCAGTATCATACCTGTCGGCTCATATCTGTTCAGGCCATGGCTCAGTCTGTGAGAAAAATATTCCCAGTTTCTGACTGTGTTTTCCGGCATTTCATAACACTGGCCGTTTGACCAGAGTCCCGTAAATACCCGTTTCCCGTCGTCAGATTTCGGTGTCCAGCAGACAATATAAGGATAGGACGGGTCGAAATTAAAGGTTTTGTAGAAATATTCATAAAGCTTAAAGGTTTTTTCCGTAATCTCTTTTTTATGTTCTTCAGGCCAGGGCGAAAAGGTATAAACCATTACATCCGTATGGCCGAAGGTTTTCTTTGTTCCCGTAAAAGGGCCGAAAGCCATAAATGATTTTTCAAGTGCTTCACTGACGGAGAGTTTCCAGGAAGTATTGGGATAATAAATATCTCCCTCTTTCATATAAGGAGTTACAACATTCCACGGTGAAGGGATTTTAAATGTTATTGCCGCAGTTTTGATAGTTTCGGTATCCGGTAAAATAAATATTCTGCCGTCGAAACCGGCGAAGGTTCCGGAAATGTTTCCCTGCCTTCCATGACGTCCCATACCTCCCGGTTTTACACTGTATTCGATATAAAGTTTTTTATAGGTCAGCCATTTTAAATAATATTTATTATCATGTTTTTCATAATCTATCTTTTCTTTTCCTTCGTTATAAAATACAAGATCTTCAATTTGAAATTCTTCATCCATGCCGACCTGTTTAAAAGAAAACGGATTCTCTTCTCCCGGATGAAATGTGATTTTTACAGAAGCTTTAGAAGTCTCAGGGGCGGTTAAATCAATATGTATTTCAAGAGAAGGATCCGGTAATTCGGAGGCTTCCGCCATATAAACTGCGAGAAGGACAATAATTATTATGCTGAAAAATTTTATCATAATCTCCCCTTTGAATCGTAACGCGTTACGCGTGACGCGTGACGCGTTACGAACATTAATTACGGAACAATACTGTTATTCCGGAAAAATTCTTCTTTCTGGCTGATCGTTAATTTCCTTAATATTCCTTATATAATCTGCCACTATATCTCTGATAATATCTCCTTCACTCAGAACCTTTCCTTTTGTAAAGGTACTGTAATTTTCTCCCCCTCCGGCAAGGAAACCGGTGGTAGCAATTTTGTATACTGTACTGTCCGAGAGAGCTTTACCGTTAATGTTAATGGTCTTAATTCTTTCTCCGTCGGGGTTATTTCTCTTATAGGTAATGTTCATACCTGAGAACTGAAGAATGTAGCCGTTACTGAGAGACTGTTCCACTATTTCCCTGATCTGTTTCCCCGTAAGTTCAAGGACTACCATATTAAAATCATATGGTATTACATTATAAAGCTCTCCGTAACTTATATCACCTTTAAAGAGATATTTCCTCAGATGGCTGTTTTCATAAAATGCCGCGTCTGCGCCGGATTTTTTCAGCATTGCCTCTGTAACAAGATAACCCATAGGCGATACTGTATATTTTCTTTTTGTTATATGAATAATTCTGCCGGCTTTCCCCAGTATTTCATTATATTTTGCAGGAACAGCTTTCTCAAAACCGTCTATAAGCTGCTTTACCTGCTCATCTTCTTTTTTCACAAGACTGGGAGATATTAAATGGAGGTTATATACATAATTCATTTCCGTGAATTTTTTCTGGAACCCGAGTTTCATTTCACTCAGGAATCTTCCCTTGGTGCCACCTTCAAGGAGAAGTATATTATCTGCCTTAAAAGGCTCCCCTGTTACGGAAAAAGCCTGTCCTCCTCCGCAGAATAAGAGACTTGGCTTTTTTCTGGCTCCCGGTAATATATTTTGAAAATCATTGGCAAGTAAAATATTATCGGCGAATTTTTGATTTGTCATAATTATGATTACATCGGCTTCCGCTTCTACTTTACTGTAGTAATTAAGAAGAGTTCCCTTTATATCCCTGACTGCTATACCGGCAAGTAATGTTTTCGGTACAAGTGAAGTGATATCGGGGTTAACCAATCCTATAATACCGACTTTAACACCGTCAAAAGGTATTATGACATAAGGTTTAAGGCCCGGTAGAAGATTATCTGTTCCCTGAAGCAGTACATTGGCTCCGAGAACAGGGAATTTCGCCTTACCGATTAATTTTACAAGATTGTCCTTACCTGTCATAAAATCTTCTTCTCCGAGAACAGAGGCACTTACGCCTGCCATATTAAGGCATTCTATGACAGATTCTCCTCCTGTACTTTCTGCCAGAGCCGTTCCGTGTAAAAAATTACCTCCGCACAGAAGCAGATTATTCTTTGTTTTACCTGTAATGGTTTGATATTTGTATGTAAGATAAGAAAATCCTCCCGCTTTTACCGTTTCAGGAGGGGTCTTCAGTTCTTCCTTTGTTAAAAAAGAATAAACCTCGGAACCGCCCAGCTGATAGGGCTGAAGATATCCAAGGAGATCGGTAAAATAATAAATATTTACATTTGCTTCGTTTCTATCTGACACATCGGATTTTTTCTCAATATGAAGGGTAGTAATTATACCGCTCATGTATCCCTGAACTTCCACATAATCACCTTTTCTCAGGTAATCTACTGTGAGGTTCTTTCTTTCAGGGTCTTTATCATCTATAATATTACAACTGCTCAGATTCAGAAGTAACTGTTTTTTTGTTTTATCCTTTTCTATAAGAATGGATTTTGTCTCTTCTCTTATTTCAACAATCTTTCCCCCTGTAAGGACAGATATGTTATCGCCTGTCCCCTTACTGATTCTTGAAAGACTTGCTCTTACGGAAGGGAGGGCTTCTTCCTGCAATACAGCCGAGGCAACTGCAGTTTTACCCTGTGTGGGATATATAATACCATATACAAGTACTGGTTTTCCCTTCAGGTCTGACATGGTTCTGAAACCGGGTGCTACAAGCATTACAGTATTTTTATTTGCAAGTATTTCCTGTTCACCTATTTTAAAAGTTAATTTTTTTTCCGTTACTTCACTTATCTTTCCCCTTACAATCATGGGGCCATGTTTCAAAGTAAGGAGGTTGTTTACATATGAAAGGGGATCGTAAAAGTTAAGAGGATTAAGTACGGGAGGTTCATGTTTTTCTGTGCCGGGGAAAGTAACGGTGGCATAAAACTCATCGTTTACTGAAAAATCTGCTACAGGAACATCTCTTAAATTCTTCATGACTTTAAGTTCAGTACCTATAGAAAATTTTTTTCTTCCGTACTGAGTGGAGGCAGTAATAATATTATTATTTATTTCCAGAATTTTACCTTCATATTCAACTTCGGTTCCCTGTCCTGTAGTGAGTAAAAATGCAGATTCCGCATCAAAGAGTCCTTCTGCTTTAATTTCATATTTATCGGCATTTTTTGTAGATACAACTACCTGTTCCCCTGTTTTAAAATCTTCAAATTTCGCTTTAACCATGTTTTTTACAAAGTTAGTTTTAGAATCTACAATGACCTGTTTTTCCTCATCTTCTGCCGTAACAATAATGAGATTATTTTTCTTTATATCAATTTCTTCTATTTTACCTGATACGGGTTTAAGCATATCACCCTGTGCCAGTACAATATTACAACATAGAATAACCATTACTATGAACATCAAAAAAACTTTCATCTGCCCAATCCTTTCCTTATGAAATAGCACAAGGAATAGCACTGCTATTCCTTGTGTATATTACTAATTACCTGTACGGATCAGATATTAATCTCCGCCGTCGCCGCCGCCGCCGCCGTCACCGCCGTCTGAAGCGGGTGGTGGTGGTGGTGGTGGTGTATAGGTCTGAGAAACACTGGGTGAGAAATTCAGTTGTTTCATCTGACCTGTAGCACTGTCGGTATACTGTAATCCCATACCTGTAGTGAAAGAGCTGATACCGCCCAGGGTATTAATTGTAGGATTACCTATGGAACTGGTATTTAATCTGTATGTTACACCGCCCATATGAGAACCGCCGTTCATATCAAGCATATAAGTACCATTACTCGGAAGATTTGCCCTTACATCCTGATTTAAATTACGATCTCTGAGAGCTGCACTGGTTACACTCTGATCGGTGTAATGGATCATTACAGGATCACCAACAAGGGCTGTTGTTCCCTGTCCGTTGGCATCTTTAATATAAACATTGAAAAATCCTGTAGTGTTGGAAGCACTCTGGCGATCCGGGATACCTGCACCGCGGCTTCTCAGAAGGACTTCTGTTCCGTCAGGAGATGTGATTACATAATCTACTCCTGTGAAGGAATATGTACCGAAACCGCCTCCGTTATCATCTGCCACACTGGCATTTACCGTATAAGTATAAGTGGTTTTTGTCACCGTATACTGTCCGTACTGTTCGACAGTAACATCGGTGCTTACATTATTTACTTCAGTAACATCTTTTATTCTGTTACCTGTTCTCATATCTTTGAAATATTTGTGAGCCCATGTATTATTTGCCACCCATCCGTTTTCTCCCCATACCATGGCTCCGCTTAATTCGCCTGTTTCAGTTTTATTTTCAAACTGGCCGTCCCACTGGCCGGATTTACCGGTGTCAACACCGGTATTTTCCATGTCTTTATCTACCTGTATTACCGTCGTGCCTGCAAAAGCAGATGTTATGGCAAGTAACAGGCATGTCAGTACGGTCAGGATTAACATTATTTTCTTCACAAAATTACCTCCTCTGTCAGATTATTAGAGAACGTGACGCGTGACGCGTAACGCGTAACGCAAGGATTACGATACTTCAAATAGTCTGCGATCCTCCTTTCATATAAATTTCATTCATTGATATAATTATACCGTTAATTCTGACAGACGTTGTTATCAGAATGTTAAAACTTTTTTAAATTTTCTTAATATCTTATGACTGTAAGCTTACTTTTTTAATTTTTGTACTATTTCCATATTATAGTTAGTTTCATGACTTATTAGAAATTACGTGTTCGTGACGAGTCACGCAAGGATTACTTACTGACCTGAGCATAAGCATGTAATAAGAGTCTTCCTCCCGTCACGCATAACGCGTAACGCGTCACGAGAGCAGATATGTATTATTTATGCTCACCATAGTAAGTGAATGTGTATCCTATCTACTCACTACTCACCTGTCCCGAGTTTTGCGAGCACATTAAAATCTTCCAGTGTTGTAATATCGCCTATTATCTCTGTTCCTGCAGCCACCTGTTTTAAGAGCCTTCTCATAATCTTACCTGATCTGGTTTTAGGCAGTGCTTCTGCGAAACGTATTTCATCAGGTTTCGCCACATGCCCTATTTCAGCGGATACATGCTGTGACAGTTCGGACTTTAATGATGGTGAAGGTTCTATGCCGGAACAGAGTATTACAAAAGCCACAAGGGCAGAGCCTTTAATATCGTCCGCTCTTCCTACCACCGCCGCTTCCGCCACGGAAGGATGGCTTACGAGAACGCTTTCCACTTCTGCCGTGCCTATACGATGGCCCGATACATTCAGCACATCGTCAATCCTCCCCATAATCCACAGATAGCCGTCTTTATCTTTTCTGGCACTGTCTCCTGTGGAATAATAACCGGGAATATCCTTCCAGTAGGTATATTCGTAACGAACAGGATCACCCCATACACCACGCAGCATAGAAGGCCAGGGCCTCTTTATTACGAGTCTTCCGCCCGAATCAGGAGGCACAGGTTTTCCGTCATCATCGACTATTTCAGGAAACACGCCGAAGAAAGGCATACCGGCAGAGCCGGGTTTTGCGGCCATAGCTCCCGGCAGGGTGCTTATCATAATGCTTCCTGTTTCCGTCTGCCACCATGTATCCACTACAGGACATTTTTTATGGCCTATATGTTCATAATACCATATCCATGCCTGGGGATTTATCGGTTCACCTACCGTTCCCAGGAGTCTTAATGAAGAAAGATCATGTTTTTTGGGCCATTCGTCACCCCATTGCATAAAAGAGCGAATCGCAGTGGGGGCAGTATAAAAAACTGTTACCTTATACTTTTCAATAATCTGCCAGAACCGATCGGGAGCAGGGTAATTCGGTGCTCCTTCATACAGAAGAACGGTGGTGCCGTTTGCCAGAGGGCCGTAGACTCCGTACGAATGTCCCGTAATCCATCCCGTGTCGGCAGTGCACCAGTAAATATCATCTTCCCTGATATCAAAAATACAGGTATGCGTTAATTTTGTTCCCAGTAAATATCCTGCAGTGCTGTGATAGATACCTTTTGGTTTTCCCGTAGAACCGCTTGTATAGAGAATGAAAAGAATATCTTCACTGTCCATCTCTTCAGGAGGACAGTGGGAGGAAACATGGTCCATTTCTTCATGCCACCAGAGATCTCTTTCTTTATCCATAGAAATGTCATTTGAAGCCCTTTTTAGTACAATCACCTTCTCTATTGACTCACAATAAAGACTACCTGTTTCATCTTTCATTTCGAAAGCTTCATCTACATATTCTTTCAGAGGTATCAGTTTCCTCCCTTATTTATTGAACCGGTGAAAATTTCATGTGAATATGTAAAAAATTATCCCTAAATTCTCTAAAAAATAAAAAAAATCCTTTATAATTATATGTTAATTTTATAACTTATTAAACATTATAGTGTATTTCATAACTTATTAGAATTTAAGTGAATAGTGAGTGGTGAGTAGAATATGGGAATGTCATTCACTATTCACTACTCACTACTCACTCATTAATTATGAATTATTATGAAACTAACTATAATCAGTCGTGACGCGTAACGGTTTTAATCCCTGTCCACGCATCACGTATTACGCTTTACGCATTACGTGATTATTATTTATGGATAGTCATGAAATTAACTATAAAATCAAGATCGGTGAATTCAGAATATTTTTGACGCCTAATATCGGTAAGGGTATTTTTTTATCAAAAAGGAAAGGTGGATCATATGAAAAAATGTTTTTTATGTTTATTATTAACATTACTGTGCTGTTCCTGTGCCTTATGTCAGGACTTCGAACTGGGAGGCATAACGGGCATAATACAGGATCATCAGAGGAGGCCTCTTGAAGGTGTTCAGGTTACTATTACGGGAACGGAATATGTTAATTATACAGATTCTACGGGAACTTTCTTCTTCGGTGAAATCGAGCCGGGAAACTATACACTGTCCATTTTTATGAACGGCTATCAGACCCAGACTAAAACCGTAACGGTACAGAAAGGTCAGACCAGATACCTGGTAGTAGACATGATACCGGGTAATTCAGGCACAACAAATACAAACTCTGTCACTACTCTTCAATTAGGTGCTTCTGCAAACCATACGCTTTATATAGCCAATTCAGGTGCCGGAAAAAGTTCTGTCATGCAAAATCAGTCAACGACAAATCCCTACGGAGATAATTACGGCGGAGGGTATGAAGACAGGATAAACGGAAGCCTGAATACCGGAACCACTACATGGAACAGCGATCCCTATTCGGGAGTCGACATTTCCGGCAATGATCCTGCAAACCTGATACCTGCCTACCAGGCCGGCGCAGATCCTGTATCAGAAGCCTACAATCCAAACTATGTGCAGCCTCCGACAAATAATTCCCAGCAGTTTATGGGAAAACAGAGCAATAACCTTATGATTATGAGTTCTGCCACAAAACAGGCAATGAGCCTCATAGAATGGTTCAGCGGAGCAAGTCCCATGTGGGTTGCCATGAACGATTCCGGAATTCTCTTTATTGCAGATTCTTCCAATGTTATAACATCTATTAATACCGCTGCGAATAACCAGGTTACAGGCACCATGTCAATGGGGCAGAATATGGTTACAGATATGGCAGTAGGAAATTCCGGCACAAGACTCTTCTGTACCCTTGCAGCATCAGAACCGTCTATATCTGTAATAGACTGTTCCGGCGGAGGACTCGTTAATGTCAAAACCATAACATTAGGAAGAATGAAAGACGGGACTGCTGCCTATCCGTGGGGAGTAGGAACTCACAAATCGGGTCACACTGCCTATGTAGCAATGGGTCATCAGACGGGAGGAGAACTGGTTGCCATAGATACTGAAACGAATTCAGTAATGTATCATGTCACGGTGGGCCAGAACGCTTTCGGTGTGGCAGTTACGCCTGACGGGAAAAAGGTCTATGTGGCAAATCAGAATTCTGCAAATGTGTCAGTAGTGGATACGGGAAGCAAGCAGGTAATAGCAACAGTTCCTGTAGACTACAGCCCTGTCAGGATTGCCATTACACCTGACGGAACAAAAGCCTATGTTACAAATAAATGTTCCGGCGGGAACGGTACTGTGTCCGTTATAGATACAGGAACAAATTCCGTAATATCCACAATACCTGTAGGGAGAGAGCCTGCAGGCATATCTGTTTCCAGAGACGGGAAAATGGTCTATGTGGCAAACAAAGGTTCCGACTCCATCACAATGATAGATACTTCCAGGAATACAGTTGTCGGAACTGCACCGACATGCCAGGGTGGTATGCCGAATGCCGTAGTGGCAAAGTAAGTTTTCCGTAAAAAATCTGTCTGACTTATTTTCATGGTTTAATGGAATAAGTCAGACATTTTTATTTTATTCGCCCGGATGCTTCCCTGTCACTTATATTTTTTTATAATGTGAAACCTTTTTGATTTTTTCATGGTTTTATTATATAGGTTTATATTTACTTAAATATCAGGAGGACAATAATCTATGAAAATCAATCATAATCCGCCACAGATACAGATAGGCGAGGTAAAATTTCGGGAACCTGCAAAGCAGGCGCATACAGAGACAAAGGATATAGTATCTTTAGGAAATTCAGAGCAACCGGACAATATATGCAAATTGAAAGATATGGCGTCACAGGGTGAGAATAAATTCAAGATAGCCGGGAAAATCGCACTTATAGCAGGCGGAAGTATCCTTATGGGTGCTGCCCTGGGAGGCTCCCTTGTTACACTTCCGATGGTATTGCTTACCGATATGTCTTTAAAGGCAGCAGCCATTGCAGGAGGGGTTACGGGACTGCTGGCAGGGCCGGCGGTAATGGTTGGATTTATGGAAGATGGCAATACAGGCAATAACGCTCCTGTCGGATTACCGCTGAACCCGGATCAATATAATGCCGGAGATTTCGGTCTTCCCCGGGACCCGGACGATCCGCTGTATGGAACTTAATTAATTTTATATAATTTTTGAAATATTTTATTGATTATATATGTCCATTAATTTTTAAAAACCTATAAAAATTTTCTTTATCTATATCTGGATTGTTTCGCGATCCAGTTTTTTTACGAAACAATTTTTGACATCAGTAAAAGATATTTTGACACTTCCAATAATTTCTGGTAATCTTCTTTATATAACTGTAAAGGAGGTCTGCAAAATGGCATTAATCATTCATGCCCCGGAGGAGAACTATTCTCTGGAGAATTTTCAGAATACGAAATTATTCATGGCAGGAGGCATAACAGGTTGCTCTGACTGGCAGGGTACACTTATAGAAATGCTGAAAGATATTCCCAATCTGACGATATACAATCCCAGAAGAGACAATTTCGAAAATGCCGGAGAAAAAGAAATAGAAAGCCAGATTGTATGGGAATATGAACATCTCCAGAAAGCAGACATCATTTCTTTCTGGTTTTCCAGAGAAACACTATGCCCGATAACACTTTACGAACTTGGGCTTCATGGGAATTACGGCAATACCGTAATAGGCATTGACCCGGAATATAAAAGAAAAAAGGATATAGAAATCCAGTCAAAACTGGCAGGAAGAGAATGTCCTGTCGTATATTCCCTGGAAGATCTAGCTTCCGAGATTATTAACATGGTCGGGCAAGATAAAGAAGAATCTTAAATCAACGATTTAACCAGAATTTCAAAACTGCTTTTCTTCGATGCCTTCAGGGTATATACCGTGTTTAACAGCATCATACCATATCTTCTTCATATCGAAAGATATAAGATTCAGTTCATTGAATATTTCCATTGTAAATTCGATTGCTCCCAGGCCGCTGGCTGTAATGATATGGTCATCGCCTGCTGCGAGAGAATCAACATAAAAGGCACTGTCAGTATATGACGGAACCATTTTCGAGAGATATGTCAGCGAATTACTCGTATGTTTCCTGTTATGCACAAGTCCGGCTCTTGCCAGTACTGTTGTGGCGGCACATATTGCGGCAACAGGTATTTTTGCTTTTTCCAGGCGATGCAAAAATTCTTCTGTCTCTACAACAGGATAGTCTACTTCCCACATATGACCTCCGGGGAGAATGAAAACAAGTATATCTTCCATATTAACCTTTGAAAGAATTATTTCAGGTATGACCCGTAACCCTCCCATAGATAGTACCGGTTTATCTGTAAATCCTGCTGTAACCACGTCAATCTTACCAATACGGCGGAGTTCGGGAAGAACATATCCGAGTTCCCAGTCTGCATAACCGTCAAATATCAATACATAAGCTTTTTTCATATTAATCTTCCTTTCATACAGGTTTATTCTTCTAAATGATGGACACAATAATTAACAAGGGCTTTTTCTGAAATTTCCCCGTCACCGATTTTTATTTTTCTCTTCGGCTTTATCAGTTTACCCTGAGACGTTCCATGGAATATTACTTTTGCATCGGTTATGGCTACTATTCTAACAGGTTCATTGGAAAATGCTTTACCTGTTTCAGTTTTTCCCTTTGTTATCAATAATTTCTTCGTATATTTTATGTTTAATAATAAATTAACTATTCTATTTTCCAGTGTAACTTCCGGTTGAATGTCTGCAGTCAGTATTTCCTCATTACTCGTCCTGCACCGTATCTTTATATGATTTCTGTCTTCCTGAATATTAATCTGTGCACCTGTGACTTCATCAAAGAGATGATATTTATTAAAAACAGGAATTCCTCCAGCAGGGTCAATATAACAGATCTTTTTATTTTCAGGCGTTACAACCCAGATCTGTGTCATTTTTTTTATCTGTGTCGGAGTTTCTTCCCATCTCAATATATAAAGACAATAATCACTTTCGAAATAGAGACCGGGAATCATATAACCTTTGAACGGTTGCACAGGTTCACCTCATATATTCATGCATAATCCGGCTCTGAATCATCTCCGGCCTGTTATTACTATTCACAGTCGACTGCTGAACTGGCCGGACATTAACGGGAATAATCACTCATTTCTGAGAATTTCAAAATGATTATGACCTGTTTCTTCATTCATACCAACAAAAGAAAAACCGCATTTTTCAAGTACCTTACAGGATGCCGTATTTTCAGGCACCGTATGGGCAATAACCTTCTTCACTCTAATATCCGTGAAAGCATGTTCTGCAAGCTTACCGGCTATTTCCGTGGCATAGCCATGGCCCCGCCATGAAGGCATTACAGAAAAGCCTATTTCAACTGTTCCGTCTGAAGATGGAGGGCCGAAATATCCGCCTGCTCCTATCAGGGTGGAAGGGCCGGTCTGATTTCCGCGCCTTACGGCATACCATGTATACCATCCGACCGCATCAGGGCCACCTTCTTTCAGGCGATCCAGAAAAAATTCCTGGGCATCACGATCATATTCCCCCGGAGGCCAGTCAGGTTCAACCAGTGCATTCAAAAGTGATGCCAGATTACCGGGCGATTCCAGTTCCGCCGTCACATGTTCCGGTGTGGCCGCTATTAATTCAAGGTTATCTGTAGATAATATACCGGTTACAGTTTCATCCATATGTTTAATTCCCCAATTCCTTTTCAATATTTCTGCAAAACAGTACTGAAGTTTGCAGGTTTTACCGAGATAAGCATAAATAATACATATATGCTCTCGTGACGCGTAACGCGTAACGCGTGACGGGAGGAAAACCTTTATTACATGCTTATGCTCAGGTCAGTAAATATTTTTGATTATATTCAGTAATATTATGTCATCAAAAATTTTTCTTTGCAACAATCGCAAATTCACGAGATTCCATATCAAACGGTGAACCTGCAACATCGGAATAAAATTTATCAATCGTAAATCCGCATGCTACAAACTCCTGATTCAGTGACTCATGGCTGAAATGCTGGAGCCAGTTATATATGTTTCTGGTGCGATTGGCTTCGATAATGGTATATTTATCGAGAACTAACTTTTCTGTATCATATTTGAATCTGTTAAGGAAGCCGTAATATTTATTCGAAGACCAGAAACCATTGAGAAGGTTTATTTCATAGATTGCCGTTTCTTTCTGTTCTTCAAAAGCCTTCAATGAATATACATCAAGGAGAACCGAGCCGCCCGGTTCCAGTATTCCGTAGAATTTTTCCAGCATCTTTTTTCTCTGAGCCGGACTGAGGGCACAGAAATCGCACATAATCATCAGAATGAGATGAAACCGTTCATCTGTTTCAAACTCCAGGTAATTCTGATGGATAAAATTAATGTCAAGACCATCTTTATTTGCTGCTTCACGGGCGTAATCAATAGATCGCCGGGAGAAATCTATGCCTGTCACATGAGCATTTTTTCGTGCAAGCCCTGTGGCATACAATCCCGGGCCGCATCCGAAATCAGCAATTTTCTTACCGCTGACATTAAAATATGAAGCTATCCAATCGACGGAACGATCTATAAAAGCCGTTTTACGGGACGAAGCATCTATATCCTTATTCAAATGGAAGGAAAGCATCTGTTTCGACGTATGCTCATCGGTCCACAGGTCATATGCGGTATAAAACTCAAACGGGCCGGGACATGTATTTATTTTTTCAAGGTCATCAAACATTTCTTTATAACTCACTTTCTTTAATCTATATACTTTTCACCTCAAAGGTTTCATCAAGAAACATTAAGACAATCCCGGAGAATTCCACCGGCAATTCATTCATCAAAAGGTGTGTTGCATTTTTGACCTGAATGAGCCATGCTCCAGGGATAGCTGAAGCTATAACCTTTGAGCTTTCTACTCCAACCACATTATCAGACGTTCCGACTATGAGCATAACATGATTGGTAACATAAGGCAGTTTATCCATGGGAGTCCTCCATTGTAATATTGCATCGAGTTGCCGCCTGACAGCCGGATCGCCGGGCATGTTACCTTCCGTAGCAATAGGAGATTTGCTTATGTCCGTTAATGTGGCATATATAATTACCTTATTCAATCGCTCAGGATGTTCCAGTAATAAATGCTGGGCAATCATGCTTCCCATGGAAAAACCGAGAACATGGGTCTTTTTTACTTTAAGGGCATCAAGAAGGCTGATTATATCATCTGCTAACAGTTTACATGTAAAGGTTTCATCTCCTGATGTCGTGTATCCCATACCACGATTGTCAGGTATAATCAGAAGATATTTCTCTGATAATCTCTTTATAACTTCCTGAGGCCAGCAATCCATTGTTCCGCCCAGACCGAGGATCATTACGAGCGGTTCCCCTGTTCCAATCAATTTGTAACCCATGCCTGTTCCGTTAACATGTACCCGGTAGATATAATTACCATGAGTATCAGAGTCAATTATTATGCCTGCCGGTTCTATAAATGACTCATCATTAATTTTATTCATATTCATTTCCTTCAGTTCTAACTCCTTATCGGACAGAGCAGTTTTTTTTGCAAACAATCAAATCTTCTTCTACCCTGTCGTTTCCGACCTGCATTATAATTGAGAAACCATGACCGTTTGCAGTCCTGTCTGTTACAGCAACTATAAGTTTTTCTTTCCATTGCTCTTTATGGTTTCCGACCCACATTTCTCCTATAATTTCAATCTGTCTTTTCTTTCTGATTTTTGCGGTTAAATTAACTGCCCCGTCAAAATACACAGAAATTCTGGCAGCTGTATTTGAAAATAAATGAGTGGCAATAGCTTCCAGCAGAAAGCTTATGTCTTTTTCATAAACCTCTAACTGTTCACCGGCAAGCAGTTTTTCAATAATATCCTGAAATCGCTTATAAAGTTCCTCTTTTTCATTCATATATTCAATCCAAAATGCCTTTCTGTTACTATGTTGCAGTAGAAATTGTAATTCTTATAATAAGATTAGTCAAGGGAATACTCAATCAATTCAGCCGCAAACAGTAATTTTTACAAAATCTTCGCCGGCGTTACTGACCTGAGTATAAGCATGTAATAAAGGTTTTCCTCCCGTCACGCGTCACGCGTTACGCGTCACGAGAGCATATATGTATTATCTATGCTTACCTCAGTAATATTCCCCTGTATAACCCGGATAAACCTTGTATAGTTTCATATATGCATTTTTATAAAATTGCACATCTCTTCCATTGCCTTTCTGGCTTCCGGGATAAAAGGAGGAAGAAGGGGGAAGCAGTGCATCATGCCTTCTCCTACGGTCAGTGTAACATCCACACCGGCTCTTTTTGCTTTTCCCGCAAATCTTGTTGAATCATCAAGCATTGTTTCATCTCCTCCGACCTGAATAAGCAGCGGAGGAAGACCGTGAAGATCTCCGTAAAGGGGAGATATTAGGGGTAAAGAAGGATCATTGTCTCCTGCATAATATTTACAGCAGACTTCAGCCATACCCTCCGGTGCCAGACATACATTCGCTTTTGTTCTCCGTGACTCTCCCGTGAGCTTTAAATCCGTCCAGGGAGACATAGCTACGGCAGCAGCAGGGAGCGGAATATTATGTTCTTTCAATCCCAGCAGAGTGGCAAGACATAATCCGCCTCCTGCAGATTCCCCAGCAATTATAATATGTGACGGCGAAACACCCTGATTGAGGAGCCATTTATAGGCACTTATTGAATCCTCCAGGGCTGCGGGGAAAGGATGTTCAGGAGCCAGCCGGTGTTCAAAAAGGAATACACTTATGCCACTTCCCCGGGCAATCCTTGAAACTATTGCCCTATGATCATTACATGAACCACTCACATATCCTCCTCCGATAGTATAAACTATGACTTTATCTCCAGTTCCTCCTTGTGGAATAAGCCATTCTGCATAGATACCGTCTGCCGTAACAGGCGATACTTTAATATCCGCCGGAAGTTTTCCAAGTAATTTACAGGCTTTTTCACAGTCTTTTCTGAATTCAGGTATTGATGTATTGAAATCCCAGGGCGGTCTCTTTTTTCTGTGTCTTAATAAAAAAGTAAATAAACGACTTCGTAAACTTGGCATATTAATTCTTCTTTCTTAATAAATTATTTTATATGAGAATCGTAACGCGTAACGCGTAACGCGTGACGGGAGGAACAAATTCTCATTTTTCGTTGTGACTGGATCGGTAATGGCTGTTAGATAAACTGCTCTTATATAATTTTCATTTAAAGCTTTATTTTACCGAGTTAAGCATAATGCTTTCGTGACGCGTGACGGGAGAACAACGTTTATTACATGCTTATGTTCAGGTCAGCAGTTACTCTGCGGATTATGTCGTATTCCGTTAATACACAGATCTACAAATGGTTCAATATCAGCGGAAACATCGAATTTATCTTTTTCTCTGTAAAACAGTTTTACTATTTCGATAAAGGCAAATTCAAATAATTCCACCATTACATAAAGAGGTAGATCTTTTCTTATTTCACCTTCTTCCCGGCCGAGTTTAATAATTTCATTTGCAATCAGGTAAAATCCGCTTTTTTCACTGTCTTCCTGATGGAAAGAAAGTAAAATTTTCATACGGTAAACAAGATACTTTTCAAAAATTTCTTTTTGTCCCTTTACCCCGGACATAAGCTCATTAAAGATCATGAAAAGACGCGC
The DNA here is from genome assembly GCA_040217695.1 of Vulcanimicrobiota bacterium. Taxonomy (GTDB): domain Bacteria; phylum Vulcanimicrobiota; class SpSt-956; order SpSt-956; family JAKJGF01; genus CALARM01. The sequence continues at coordinate 32,732 of JBEHWO010000008.1, forward strand.
TCCTGTATCAGGGAGCTTTTTCATCTGTAAAATTCTTTCTTCATTTTTTACCGTGAACGATCTTTTTATATATTCATCAATAATTGCTTCTTTTACAGGAAAATAATTATACAGAGTTCCTTTTGCAATATCCGCTTTTTCTGCAATTTCTTCCATTGTTGTACCGTCTACACCCTTTTCTTTAAATAAAGTCATTGCTATCGATATAATCGAACTTCTGGTTTCTTCTTTCTTTCTCTCCATTCTTTTACCCGGTACTTTTTTTGAATTCATATTTACCTCCCATGTATTTTTTATACTGTGTATATTTTTATACCAAGTATAATATTGTACCGTGTATAATTTATCACAAATTTATATTTCTGGCAATAGTTTTATAAGAAATATAAAAAAGGCTCATCCTGTGAATGAGCCCTTTATATTTAGTTTCATAACTTATTAGAATTTAAGTGGTCGTGACGCGTAAAGCGTGACGGGTTCAATCCCTGCGCATCATGCATTACGCTTTACGTATTACGAGATTATTATTTATTGATTACTACTTCAGGGTGTTTGGTCAGGAAGATTAAAACCCGGAACCCTGATTTTATTGACACTCTTTTGTCTGTCGCGGTAATAAGGAATATATATCGTAAAAAATTATGAAGAAGGAATGTGAAATATTTTGGAGTTTTTCATATAAGAAAAGGAATTATATTAAACATAATAGAATGTTTCCAATGTAAAGAACAGGCTTCATTACTGTGGTGAGCATAAATAATACATATCTTCTCTCGTGACGCGTAACGCGTAACGCGTGACGGGAGGAAGACACTTATTAAATGCTTATGCTCAGGTCAGTAAATAATCTTTAAATCGCCGGAGTAATGATGGCAGCTGATACATGGAAGGCCGGACAATGAAAAGGAATAAAACCTGTGGATATAAAAGAAATGCAGAAACTGAATATATTAATAGATGAACTGTCTATGATGATAGATACAGTACCTGTACAGATGTGGTTTCTTACAGATATAGAGACTTACGGCCGTGTAAATCTCCATCATGCAGAATTTCTAGGTATGAAAAAGGAAGATATGGAATTCAAGAAACTTGAAGAATTCCTTCCCGGAGATATTGCCATAACATGCAAACAGTCAAACAGAGAGGTATTTGAGAGCAGAAATACAGTTTATTCGGAAGAATGGCTCTGTAACGCAAAAGGAGAAGAACGTCTTATTGCAATCACAAAGACGCCGAAATTCGATGCCAATAAAGAAATTGAATATATTATTTGCTTCGGAAACGATATTACAGACTGGAAACGTGCCGAGAAATTACTGGCTGATGAGCAATGGCGCATGAAAAGTATTATAAAAGGAACCAATATCGGAACATGGGAGTGGAATGTTCAGACAGGAGAAACTATTTTCAATAAGAGGTGGGCCCATATAGCAGGCTATACCCTGGATGAACTCAGGCCGATAAGTATCAAAACATGGGAAAACCTGGCACACCCGGAGGACATGAAAAAATCAAAGGAACTGCTGGAACGTCACTTTTCAGGAGAACTGAAATACTATGACTGCGAATGTCGGATGAAACACAAAGACGGGCACTGGGTCTGGGTTCATGATAGAGGGCAGGTAATCACACGCACAGATGATGGCAGACCGATAATGATGTTCGGAACCCATACGGATATTACAAAGCGCAAGGAGGCAGAGCAAAAGCTCCAGGATAATGAAAGACTCCTGCAAATAATCCTGTCAATCTCAAATTCTTTCATTAACATTGCCCCTGATGCACTAGATGACGGAATTCAGCAGGCCATCAGTCAGATCGGTGAATTCGGCTCAGTTGATCGCTGCTATGTTTTCCTCTTCGATGACGAAAGAGAGATGAGTATAAGTAACACACACGAATGGTGTGCAGATGGCATTGAACCACAGAAATACAACCTGCAGTGTGTACCGGCCAGTGCTATCCCGTGGTGGATGGCCACACTCAGAGCCAATAAAGTAATCGACATACAGAGAGTTGAAGACATGCCGCCTGAAGCATCATTGGAGAAAGAGCTTCTGGAAGTACAATCAATCAAATCAGTCCTTGTGGTGCCAATCAGTCTGCAGAACAGATTGATTGGATTTCTGGGTTTCGATTCTGTCCGTCAGTCTCATTCATGGCCTAAATATAACATAACACTGATCAGAATGATGGCAGATATTCTTGCCAATGCACTTGAAAGAAAAAGAACAGAAACCATGCTGATGGAAAGTGAGGAGAACTACCGTACCTTCTTTGAAACAATGGGTGATATGATTATTATTGCCAATACTGAAGGTCAGATTGTCTACGCAAACAGTGCAGCATCACAGAAACTCGGCTACAGTCTGGACGAAATCAGAAAAATGCACATACTCGAACTGCATCCGCTATCATCCAGAGACGAAGCTGTAATAATAGTGTCAGAAATGCTCTTTGGCAAACGCAATACCTGTCCTCTTCCTCTCGCAAATAAAAACGAGTCGATCATACCGGTGGAAACACATATATGGTTCGGGAAGTGGAGCGGCATAACCTGTATGTTCAGCATATCAAAAGATCTCACAAAGGAACAGGATGCTCTGCAGAAATTCGATAAACTCTTCAGAATGAATCCGGCACTCATGTCAGTGACGAGAGCTATCGACAGGACAATGGTTGACATCAATGATACGTTTCTTCGTACCCTTGGCTATTCGGCAGATGAGCTCATAGGTAAAACAGGAGCAGAGCTGGGACTCTTTGCAGATGCATCAGATCTGGAACGAATGATACAAATAATTATAAAACATAGAAGTATCCGTGAATTCGAGACGAAACTGAAAACAAAAGACGGCCGTATCCGCGAAGGATTGATTTCAGGCGACATAATAGAAAGTCAGGGGGAAAGATATTTTCTGGCGGTAATGATAGACATCACTGACAGAAAAAGAGCCGAAGCGGAACGTGAAAAGACCATTCAGGAACTGAAGAAAGCAATAGCAGAGATAAAAACATTAAAAGGTTTCATACCGATCTGTGCCAGTTGTAAAAAGATCAGAAACGATACAGGCTACTGGGAGCAGGTAGAAGCCTATGTTACCAGACATACGGAGGCTCGCTTCTCTCACGGTATCTGTCCTGAATGTGTGAAGAAACTATATCCTGATTTCTCATATGACGATAAAGATAACGGGATAAAATAATTTTTACGGGAACTCTATAGAATTATTTATAAAATATCATTAATGGAGGAAAGTTTTATGAAAACCGGCAAAATTATTCTGTTGATTTCCATCATAACATTATTTTTTTCTACGGTAATATACGGAGAAAGTTCCGATAACATTTCTCTGATGAACATATGGGAAATTCTCAAAACAAAGGAATTCGTCGATCTCACACATGCTTTCAAACCGGGAATTCCTCACTGGCCGGGTTTCCCTGATGAGAAAAGAGAAACTCTATACTGGTATGACCCAAATGTTGGTTCACTTGGCAGCGGTTTTTATGCCCAGTATTACTGTCATGCAGGTCAATGGGGAACCCATGTCGATCCGCCTGTCCATTTTGCAAAGGGACTGCGCACAGTGGATCAGATTGACGTAAAAGAAATGATTATGCCACTGGTGGTTATCGATGTTCATGAAAAAGTCGAAAAAAATCCTGACTATACAATAACTATGGATGATGTAAAGGCATGGGAAGAAAAATACGGCACCATTCCTGAAAGTGCCTTTGTGGCAATGAGAAGTGACTGGTCAAAGAGATGGCCTGATATGAATGCAATGGAAAATAAAGATATTGAAGGTATTTCCCATTATCCGGGATGGAGTATGGAAGTCCTTAAATATCTCTATGAACATGTGAAGATTACTGCTTCCGGCCATGAAACTACCGATACGGATCCCGGTCTTTCAACCAGTAAAGATGACTATACTCTGGAGACATATATACTGAAACAAAACCATTATCAGATTGAGCTTATTACAAATCTGGATAAGGTACCCGAGTCAGGAGCGATTGTAGTGGTAAGTTTTCCGAAACCTGAAGGCGGTTCGGGATTTCCTGCCAGAATTTTCGCCATACTTCCATGACTATCCCCTGTATCCCCGGTCGGGCGATCCCGGTTCAAATCCGTCGGATGAGTAAAATTCATCTACCGGTGCGAAGTTCATCTGAACCATTCCTGATTCATCAAGATACTGTGCCGTCAGGTTATCAGGAAAATAATACGTATTATATACTGTTCAGACTGGTTATAAGAAGATTTAATCTCCTGACAACGGGGAGAGAGGAGGAAGAAGAGAAAGAAGAAAATAGCAGTTAATAATTAACCGCTGATCATAGCCTGACTATCAAATTAATCTGTGATAGTCCTGAAAAGATAGTGATGAAACAATAAGAAATGTTCTTCCGGCACCAGCAAAAATTTTACAATAAGATTTAAGGAGGGGAATATGTTAAAAACATTCTATTCTTTTATATTAATTCTGGTAATTTTTTCTTTCATTTCACCGGCAATGGCAGAAACTGCAGGTGATTATCTGGATAAAGGCACAGCTTTATATAATTCGGGGCAATATGAAGAAGCTATTAAATGTTATGATAAAGCCCTGCATCTCAAACCTTATTATACAGATGCATTGTATAATAAGGGACTTGCTCTATATAAACTAAAAAAATATGATGAAGCTTTTAACTGTTATAACAGGGTTGTAGAGACTGACAAAAATTATTATGAAGCATGGCATAACAAAGGTGTAATCCTCGCCATGAAGAAAAAATATGAAGAAGCTATTAAATGTTATGACAAAGCTCTAAAAATAAAACCGGATTATACCATTTCATTGTTCAATAAGGGAAATTCATTATATGACCTGGGCAAATATAAAGAAGCTGAAAAGTGTTATAATGAAGTTTTAAAAATTGATAATAAATATCTTGATGCATGGTTTAATAAAGGCTGTCTTATGGGGGAAGAGGAAAGATATGAAGAAGCTATTGAATGTTATAATGAGATTTTAAAAATTGATAATAAATATATTGATGCATGGTTTAATAAAGGAAATTCCTTTTACAAACAAAAAAAATATGGAGAGGCTATAAAATGCTATAATACAGTTTTAAAACTCGATTCTACCTATCCAAATGCAAAGGAATATATGGAGAAAGCAAAGGAAAAATTAAAATAAAGTTAACATATAATTTTCGTAAAAGGTAAAATCAGAAGGGGGTGAACCTCTCCTGGAAATAGAAGATTAATATTCTGCTTCTTTTACTATACCTTTTGGACAGTCCAGTCCCGTTCCGAAAGAAAATTTCCTGTTTCCGTTACGGCATATTTCCTGCCACATGGAATTATTGGAAGGTACAGGCCAGTCAGCCGGCACATCTTTTTCAATATTTTTATCTATATTTCTTACATAGGTATCATTTCCGCCTCTGTCTATCATGATACCGCATGTCCATTCATCATAACGGTAGCTGTCAGGGCCAGATCTCATAAGACAGTATCCCAGAGTGGTAGAGTTAACCACCTCATAAAAATCATCACCTTCGTAATCTATATGAAAAGCAATAGAATTGGTAATGGCAGAACCAATCATTACCCCTCCCGACGTCTTTACTGTCTGTCCCTTTTCTTTAGCTTCTTCTTCAAAACAGAGATATTTATCATTACCTTTTTTATCTATAAACCATGAAAGTGAAAAATCATGGGCTCCTCCCTGGGAGATTGCTTTCCAGACTCTGTAAGTGTCATTTCCTTCTTCATCCAGGAGTTCTGTCATACCCATATGGGCTGTTCCGCTCTGAACATAAAAACTGCCTTCGTAAGAGTCATCTCCTCTGGCATCATAGAGGATGCCTGTGCCGTACCAGTAGCCTGTGGCCTGGCCGTAGACACCGCATTCATATCTGTCATTTCCGGAAAGATCTACTAAAATCCCGGTTCCTCCGCCCATAGAATGACCGTCAGAAAGATCTCCTCTTCTTCCCCATCCTGCTCCCTGAACGAAACTGTAGTTTCTGTTACTGTCATGTCCCAGATCTGCAGGATTTATAAGATTCTTTTCAGGATTATTTTTTCCGGTCTCACCTGTATAAATATCGTCTCCTTCTGTATCAAGAAGAATGCCGCACCCTCTGACATAGCCGAAAGCCTGGCCGCATTGAAAACAATAATAACTGTCATTACCGCCGATATTTACAAGATTTCCAATGCCATAGGCACCGGCACCCTGTGTCATATTTCTTCCCGAAAAAGAATCCTTTCCTCCTTCATCCCAAAGAAGTCCAACTCCAAAGAAAGCGCTTCCCTGAGAATTATCATAAGATTTATATGTATCATTTCCCTGACAGTCTACTAAAATACCATAGCCCATCATGCCGGCCCCCTGTGAAGAGGGATCTTCTTTAGTAGAAATATAATTATCATTACCTGACATGTCTATTAACGCAGAAGAAGGCCGCCCCGGAAGAGAAGATGCGGCAGGACCTTTATAGAGATCATTGCCGCCTGTGTCTATTATAGAAAAATACTTATTGCAGTCATAGACATTATCTTCCGAAGAACCGTTAAAAGCAAACCTTCCGAAAGGAGTGTCACATTCAACAGATATACCGGAAACATCTATAGATTTACCCTCTGTCTCTTTTCCGTCAACAACTGAAGAATCTTCCTTCCGATCAGAGAGGAATTTTTTTATATTTATTAAGTTCATAACAAGAGGCAATCCGCCGAAGTACATATCATTGTAATCAAATTTTTCGGCCATATCATACTCAAGCTCTATAGAATCTTCTCCTGTATCTCTTTCAAAAGTCTCTAAAAAAACCTTATTTTCTTTATCTCTATCGGAAAGAAAATGATATATCCCGATAGAATATAATTGATTAAATTTTTCTTTTTCCAAGTCTCTAAAAGCTCTGTTTCTGTATTTATAAGCTGTTAAATGGGCAAGAAGATGTTCTGCTATAAGGTACTGAAGTTTCTCCGGAAGAGGAGAAAATATTCCTGTTTTCTGTAAAGATGAACATGATATATTGTAATCCTTACCATTAACTTTGCAGAATATATTATCTTTAAAATCTTGTCCGCAGACATCTACATAAAGCTTCTCAAGGGCTTTCTCTACCGGTTTTTCAGGGTCAACCTTAAGAGAAGGGAGATATTTTTCAAGCCTCCCTGACACAAAGCCCGTTCTTTCTTCGGAAGCAAGAAGAATATTATATATGCCTTTTTCACCTTTCCAGTTTTTTCCGAGATCATTACAGACCCGTTTCGTAAATTTCGGGAAATAAAATGGATCTTCCCAGCACTGTTTGAAGTGCGGTGCAAAAAGACCGGCAGTATTTTTTCTCAGAAGATTTTCTACTGTAAATCGCGATGTATGAATATCACCTCTTGTAAGATGTTCCTTTGAAAGTATGTAGTCTATTAAATCAGTATTTTCCTGAATGTCCGCGTTGAGAGAGGCCGAAACATTTTCTTCTGATTTACCCGGGCAAACAAGAAAACAAAAGAGAAAAAATAAAAAAAATAATGTCTTATAATTCATAGAAGGCACCTCGTGCATTTATTCAGTTCCGAATCCCATTTTCTCAATGGCTTTTGCGGCTTTTCTGATAGGCTCATATTCCTTATCAGTAGCTTCAATATAACTTTTCACCTGAATTATATCCAGAAAATATCTGTTTTCTTTCTTATCAGGATCTATGCTCAGGAAAGCGTCTTTTATTTTTTTAACCACATCGGGAGGCATATTTGCCCTGACTACAATGGGAGCTGTAGGAATCGGGTCTGACTTTTTTATGACCTCCAGGTCACCGAGACGTTCATTTGTGCCTTTGGCAAACAAATAATTGGATACACCGGCACCGTCTGCATAACCGTTATAAACGGCACTGATAGAAGAATCATGATCTCCCGTATAGAGCACATCGGAGAAAAATTTAAAATCCTTTATGCCTGCTTCGCTCAGTATAAGAACAGGTATAAGAAAGCCTGATGCGGATTCTTTATCCGTAAAAGCAAATTTTTTACCTTTAAGCTGTGAAATAGTCTTTATTCCGCTGTCTTTTCTGACAATAACATAACTCTGATAAAAAGGACTTTTACCTGAGACGGGAATAGGTTTTACCAGAGGTGTTGCACCTGCTACGTCATGGGCTTTCACATATATAAGAGGCCCCGTATTGGCAAAATCTATCTCACCTGATTTAAGTCCGTCAATAAGTGGTTTATATGTCTTTTTCATTTCAAATTTTACAGGTATTCCCATATAAGCAGATAGATAATCTGCCAGGCACTGCCATCCTTCAGTAAGTTTGAGTTCGCTCGCATATGGTATGCACGATAAAACCAGAGGTTTTTGATTCGAAGAAGATGCCGGAGAAGGAGACGAAGCAGGGACAGGTGTACCGGTTGCGACAGGTGTAGTTTTACATGATGATATAAATAAAAACAAAAAAAGAATTAATAAGCTCGAATATACCTTTATCATTTATAATTCCTCTCATTAACATATTACTTTTATAATTTCTCCAGAGACCTGTCAAATTCCTTCCGTTTCACAGACCGGTCATTAGCCGGCCAGGTACAGGTTTCATAGATAGATACTTTTTTATCTGCTGCGGTACTGCAAGAAAAACAACTACGGCAAATTGTTAGAACAATTAGTATCCTCGCGTTACGCGTTACGCGTCACGCGTCACGATTCCTAATTGAATAAAAAACCCAGCAGTAAAACAATGAGATAAAGTCCGATTGTCAGAGCAGGCACAGAATAAAGGGCAAATCTATATATTTTTTTTACGCCTGCTTCATGTTTTTTATCATCATATTTCAATATTAATATACTTAATATGAGATTAAAGATAAAACTTATATAACTGCATAAAAAGATTTTATCTGCTATGGTAAGGTAACTCAACTGGGGAATTGAAGCGGTGGCATTCAGATGGAACATTGCTGCCGTAAGTAATGTACTGGTAAGAAGGCTGATTCTGCTTACTATTCCGTTTGTTTCTATAAATAAGCCGACAAAAGAAACTAAAACCATACAGAACAGAGGAAAAAGAACCTTCAGAAAGGACAGTAAAGAACTGCGATACAGGGTTATAGGGCATACAAAAGTGGAATAATCTGTCCCTAAAATTACTTCTTCACCTATTTCCGGTTCCCCGTCTTTTATTATCCATCCCGGCACCGATACAGTATGCTCGACTCTGATATTAATATTGAGTAATTTAAATATTTGTTTTATTTTCTTCTGATCTTCAAGACTTACATTAAGTTTTCTTGCGCACCCTTTTCTGTCTTTACCAATTTCATAACATTTCAGCAAAAGTTCTTTATCATTTTTAGACAATCTATTCAGAATTCGTTCCCTGAAAAAGTCATATTTAAAATACAGAGGCAGAGTAATCTCATTATCAAGAAGACTGAAAGTCATTATTTCAGTATCGCTTATTAACATTATTGAAAAATCCTGATTATCCCATGGATATTTCTCAAACTCAAGATCTAACTGGATCTCTGAATTTATGCTGTAATATATTCTTTTATAATCTTTATCCAGTTCCATCCTTTCTATATCATACTTATTATCTTTTTTAAGCTTTATACTGCCATTTAAAATACCGAACGGTAAATGTTCCTCATAAAAGCCTGTCGATCTTATAATTTCATAAATTTTTCTCTTATTTTTCTCATAATCTTTTTCATGTTTCAGAACATAATAAGTCAATGTGTCTCTTTCCTCGATAGTATAATAAGTCAGGAGAAATTCTTTCTCTTTTTCCGTTAACTTGTTGAGGAGCTTATCCTGAAATATTCTGTAATAAAGTTTGGCCGGTAAAATGGTATCGGGATATTGTAATAATATTTCAAACTTTATATCACAGGTACCTTTTGCAAAATCTATATTGCTTATATTTACAACATTTACGTCGGTTTTTACGGTTTTTATCTCCTGAGAGGAGGCTACGGATATAAGTGTCATAATGAGGCACGATGTTATAAAAACCATTTTTATATAATGGAAAAACATAAATAAATCTCCTTAAATTATTTAGATAAGCTGCCTCTAATTAATTTTCATCTAAAGCCTTATTTTACAACATTAAAAATGAAAATTCCTATACTTTTTAAATTTATTCATCTGCACATATACCGTCAATCTTACAGGTAACAGGTAAGGAATATTGCCATACCGTATCATCAGTTTCTGTAATCAATATCCATCTATCCTGCCATCACGGAGGTCCCTCATAAGGCTATAGCCTGCACGGGAGTGTCCTCCTCCCATTCCGAGTTTACCGGCGAATTGAACCCATCTGTAAGTAGGATCTTTTGTATGGTCAACTGTCTTAAAAGACTCTACAAGATTATTTTTTTCTTCATCACTCAGCTCACTGTTCTGAGAAGTATGTGCATAATAGTCTTTTACAAGCCTCACCTCACCGCTGTCAAGCCAGACACCATGGCCTTTCGGACAATAATCAACCCATATATTGGAATTATACTGAAACTGCATATTATCCATTCTTGAATCACAGCCGGGGCAAAACCTTGTCTCACCTGACCTGCTGAAAGTATGTTCTGTTTCTGCACCCATGTTGAATAATTCTGGCCAGTCTTCTTCTCCCTGAAAATTCAGTAGATTATTTAAACCTTCCTGGCTCAGGAAAGCACCGCCGCAGATACAGCATACATATATTTTAACACCGAGTCTTTCCCATAGTTTTAACTCTTCTGTTTTACACTGGGGACATACCAGGGGAAATCTCATGTTACCTTCCTGATTCTGAAGAAAACAATTAAAGAAAAATTTCAATATACCCATAAAAAAGCCTCCTTTTATATGCAAATCGTAACAGGTGAAGCGAGAATTATCCTCATACATCTTTGTACCTGTTATGCTCATGGCTGTCTTACAAATTGTATAAAACTCTGCCGGGAAACTTCTATTTACTGAAAACCGGTAAATCTGAAACAGGAATTACTGTTTATTCTCAAGTAATTCCATCATTCTGTTTCTGTCCGTCACAGGCATTTTACATGTATGATTGGTGCAGACATAAACAGCTGGTTTATTGTCTATTTCTGCAAGATCTCTCGTAAATCCTGCCAGTTGAGAGAGTTCCGAAGATTTTAGCAGCAGAATTTTATCAGGCAAAAAGCTACTCCTCAAAGTTCTGAGTATATCCTTTGTATCTTCAGATTTCATATCTCCTGCTATGACTATTTCAGAAGAAGGGCCTGTGGCAAAACCCAGGCCAAGCATAAGATATGTATGGGCAAGGGGCAACTGGTTTGCTTCCCTGGCAAAGGTTCTACATATTTCTTCACTGTATCTTTCATAATCAGTGTTTCCGGTTATCCGTGCGATACGCAATAGATTAAGCATGGTTACGGAATTGCCTGAAGGAATTGCTCCGTCATATATTTCCTTCTGCCGGACAATGAGTTTTTCTCCGTCATCAGGGGTAACGTAAAAAGCTCCTCCTTTATCATCCCTGAAATGTTCAATAAAGACATCATTCAGTTCAATGGCTCTTTTGAGGTATTTAACATCAAAGCCGGCCTCATAAAGTTCAAGTAATGCCCATATAAGAAAAGCATAATCGTCTATATTACCGGTCAGACCTGATTCTCCGCCTCTATATCTGTGAAACAATCTTCCTTCTTTATACATATGATTGAATATAAAATCTGTTGCTTTAATGGCACCATGAAGATAGTCAGGTTCATCAAATACCTGTGCTCCTTTAGCCAGAGCAGCAATCATAAGACCGTTCCAGTCTGTCAGTATCTTATCATCTTTAAAGGGATGAATTCTTTTTTCTCTTTCTTTAAAGAGTTTTTTTCGCGATTTTTCAAGTTTCTCCCTGAGATCTTTTTCTGAAATCTTCATATGAAGGGCTGTTTCATAAATAGGTTTTTTCAGATAAAGAATATTTCCCCCGGAAACCTCTTCATTAAAATTTCCGTCTTTCGTAACATTATATACAGTGCAAAAAAGTTCTCCCTCTTCTTTTCCGAGTATTCTGAAGATTTCTTCTTCAGTTCGGAGATAAAATTTACCTTCCACTCCTTCACTATCCGCATCTTCGGCAGAATAAAATCCTCCTTCAGGAGAAGTCATATCACGAAGGACATATGCAAAAATTTCACAGGCAGTATTTTTATATTCCTCTTTCCCTGTTGCCTGAAATGCTTCTGTGTAAGCCATTGCAAGTAAAGCCTGATCATAGAGCATTTTTTCAAAATGAGGTAAAAACCATCTGTCATCTGTTGAATAACGATGAAACCCGTAACCGGCATGGTCATAAATGCCTCCGAGCCTCATAAATTTAAGAGTTTTCTCTACCATTTCAAGAGCCATTGGTTCATCGTATCTTTTCCAGTACCGGAGCAGAAAGAGCAGATTATGGGGAGTAGGAAATTTGGGTGTCCTGCCAATTCCACCGTACAGGTGGTCAAAACGGGCTGCAAGCTGTTCATAAGTTTTCTTCAGAAGTTTTTCATCAAGCTTCTCACCTTTTTCCTTTACTTCCAGTTTCTCAAGTGTTTCGGTAAAATCTTCGGCAGTAATTAATATATCATAATGACTTTCTTTCCAGAGTTTTTTTATTTTATTTATGAGTGAAATCATTCCCGCTCTTCCGTAACGATCTTCTTTCGGTATATAGGTTCCGGCAAAAAAAGGCTTTTTATCATGAGTCATAATTATAGTAAGGGGCCATCCGCCACCACGGGTTATTATCTGACAGACTGTCATATAAATCCCGTCTATATCAGGTCTTTCTTCTCTGTCTACCTTGACGGAAACAAATGTTTCATTCATAAGACGGGCTACTTCAGGATCTTCAAAAGACTCATGAGCCATCACATGACACCAGTGGCATGTAGAATAACCTATAGACAGGAATACCGGTTTATCTTCCTTTCTTGCCTTCTCAAAAGCTTCATCACACCATGGATACCAGTCTACAGGATTTTCGGCATGCTGAAGCAAATAGGGGCTTTTTTCATGAATAAGTCTGTTGTATTTATTTTCTGTCATTTTATTTTTCTCCTTGACCTTCTCGTTGAATTATTTACTGACCTGAGATAAAAGTGTTCCTCCCGTCACGCGTCACGCGTCACGAGAGCATATATGTATTATTTATGCTCATCTCAGTAATTCTTACCGGGTAGATTTTCTCCTTTCTAATATTTTTTTTATTAACTGAATTTCTAAAGGAAAAAAATAAAAAAAAAAGAATTTTTAATCTCTGTGGCAATAAAAAACAAAAGGGAGTGGCAATAATGTTTAAAGTTAAAACCTTAATCTATGTTCTTCTCATAGTTTTTTCCTCTGCTTATTTCTCAGGATGTTGCGGTCTCTGTAATGCCTTTATGGAAGGAGTTAAAGAAGGAAGTAAACCCAAAGTTCCTGTAAAAATGTCTCTCGACGATTTAAATGAAAAAGGTGCAGCCACCGGTGCTTACATTCAAATTTCAGGTATACCAAGTTATTATGATATGGTTTACACCTATTCTTACGATAAGAATAAAGACCCCAATGATCCGAACAGTATAAACAGCATAAACAGTATTTATTACCCGGTCATGTCAAAAAAACAGTATGAACTCTATATGAAATCACTGGTTAAAAATGATGGAGGCGGGTATAATATAGATATAAAGAAAGCCGAATCAGCCGGTTTAAAATTCAGAGTTTTTGTAAGTCATTATGAAAGAACAAAAAGTTTTGTAGATGATCCCGGTAAAGAAAAAATGACAGTTTATACGGGCCCTGCCTATTCGGGAAAAGAAATAGATGAAAAAGCACTGAATTTGATAAAAAGCAGTGAAATAGGGCCGTTGTTACATGACGAGCTTATACTTATTTATATGGCGGATCCCAATACTGTTCCTGCCGCAACTGACGATCCCAACACCTCATCCGGTAAAGAGAGTGAAAAGGATTCTGAAACAAAATAGTCACAATCATAAGAGACCTGATTTTTTTATCCGGCACAGACTTACCGTGGTGAGCATAAATAATAAATATATGCTCTCGTGACGCGTAACGCGTGACGGGAGCAAAAATTTTTATTAAATGCTTCTGCTCAGGTCAGCAAAATCAGGTACTATTATTTTATTACCGGGTAAGTAATATATTCCACTCACAACTCACAGATTATAGATTTTTCGGAATTATTTTTTGCGACTGCCATGAAAAATATGATATAATATTACCGGGAAAAGGAAGGAGACTTTCTGGAATCTCCGGTCAGTTTTTCCGTGTTGCCTTCCCGCTGATGGTTGATAGGTTCGACTCCTATTATCAGACAATCCCGACTTGAAGGGCCGGCCTTTTAAGGCATCAGAAAAAAAGCCATGCAGGTTAAAACCTCCGCTTTCACTCTGAGGCCCTTTAAGGAGGGGCAACATTCTGGCTCATAATAAAAAAATGACAGGTAATTTATACAGGAAAGAAATCTGTCACAGAATATTTAGAGTAAAAAGTGAAAAAATTGGATTTTACTTACTTTTCACTATTCACTACTCACTTTTCACTGATTAGAAGGAGAATATATCATGAAAGATTTACTTTTAGCCGTCGCTTCTATTATTATTATTGCCGTCGCTTCTATAAATGCTATTAAATATTTTCTTAAGAGGCATACAATCTTCGAATATCAAAGGGGTTTGTTATATACCGGGGGGAAATTCGTAAAGGTTCTTCCTCCGGGCCAGTATGTAATATGTACCTTCGTTTCCCACATTACAGAGATTGATATCAGGCCAATATTTGAAACAATAACAGGTCAGGAAGTAATAAGTTCCGACGGCGTAACGATAAAAATAAGTATGGGAGCAAAATATGAAATAACAGACCCTTATGTGGCAGTAAATAAAGTTAAATATTATCAGGGAGAATTTTATCTCCTTATGCAGATGGCTTTAAGGGAAATTGCGGGAAATACTAAAATCGATGAAATCATTGAAAAGAGAAATATTCTGGGTGAGAAATTAATAGAAAATGCCTCCCGAAAGGTTGAAGAACTGGGTCTAAAACTCCTGTCTGCAGACATAAAAGACATTATGTTTCCGGGAGACCTGAAGAAAATCTTCTGTCAGGTCGTAAAAGCCCGGAAAGAAGGAGAGGCGGCACTTGAAAAAGTAAGAGGAGAAACGGCAGCTCTCAGAAATCTTTTGAACGCAGCAAAAATGGTGGAAGAAAATCCTTCTCTCTTACAGTTAAGACTTATACAGTCACTCGGTGAATCGTCCGGGAATACGGTAGTATTGAATATGTCAGATAATTCACTTATTTTAAAGGGAAAAGACGGAATTAAAGAGATTCCTGACAAAGAAGGACAGGTAAAATGATCGTAAGTGATCGTGCCGGAAGAGGAATTGTAAACTTCTGCCACAGATCAATAAAAATACTGTTATGTTTTTTATGTTTCATACTTATCGAGGAGGCAATGAAAGTGGATGCAAAAATTTCATCTGAACTTAAAGATATAACTATTCCTGCCGGCTGGACATGTACGGTTCTGACTGAAGAAATAGAAAAAGCAGAAAGACCTCATGGCCTGTGGGTTCCTCTGGCCATAGCAGAATTTGTCAACAGAACAGTAGAGTTTAAGGGTCATAACAGAACATTTAATCCCTCTCTGAAACTTTATTTTTATGATATTTCAGAAAAAGAAAAAATCAAGGCTATTATAAAGAAAGAAGCTTTTTATTCATGGAATATACCCGTATATTTTGATGAGACCAAAAACTTTATTATAATTACATCTCCTTCTTACATAAATAATGGAATATTTACGGAAGAAGCAAAAAAATATTATTCTCCTCTGGAAAAATCATTGAAAGAATATTTCGCTAAATTAAGAGAAGAAAAAATAACTCAACTTTAGAACGGTACCGATTTATACCCCCTTCATTCAAATTAAATAA
>JBEHWO010000009.1:0-46875 GCA_040217695.1 Vulcanimicrobiota bacterium
GCTTTACTTCTATGGCTTTTTTGTAATTTTCCAGTGCACTGTCATAATCACCTGTCACTTCATAAACTATGCCAAGATTATTATAAGCAAGACCATTTTTTCCGTCTACCTCTATGGCTTTTTTAAATGACATAATGGCAGCTTCAAATTCTTCTCTTTCATAAAGTTCTATGCCCAGTTCAAGATAGGCATTGGAACAATCAGGCATATTTTCTACTGCTCTCTGACAGGTTATTATGGCATTATAAAAATCTTTCTTCTTTTTATAAGCAGAACCCAGGTTTTTATAGGAGTCGAAAAAATACGGAGCTATTTCTATGGCTTTCTGAAATAATTCCACTGCCGTATTGAGATCTCCCCTGGCACAGTAAATGTTTCCGAGACGATTATAGGCATCTACATAATCGGGAGCTATACATATGGATTTTTCATAAAAATTTATGGCATTTTCATAATCACCCTGTGCCCTGTAAACATCACCTTTTTTAAGATATAAAGTAGGTTCGTCAGGAAGTTTTTCCAGAGCAAGATCATATGTTTCAAGAGCATGTTCATAATCGGAAGATTTAAGACATGCTTCTGCCAGATTTATCATGACTATCATGTTGTCAGGGTCCTTTTTCAGAGTATCTTCATAGGACTCAATGGCTTTTCTGTAATTACCTCTTTTAAAGTAATAATCTCCTCTGGTAGACATTATAAGCGTGACGCGTGACGCGTGACGCGTGACGCGTGGTTACACCTCACCTCACAAAATTTGCTTTTCACTTTTCACGACTCACCGGTCAACACTCACCTCACCGAAACACATATCGGCAATCCTGAAATCATCGGCATTATCCATACAATATTTAAAATGTTGCCGCGCTTCATCTTTATTGCCACAGGCCTTATAAAGATAGGCCATGGCAAACCTGGCAATAATATCATCAGGTTTATCATCCAGTAACTTTTTAAAAGCATTGAAAGGTCTCTGTAAAATATCTTCCCTGTCATCGTCTGACGTTAAAAAATCAATTATCTGTTCCGGATTAAATTCCAGAGCTTTTCTGTATGATTCTATAGACTTATCTATGTCTCCTGTACTGTAATATATGCCGCCCATACACCAGAGTAAAGAACCATGGTCTCCTTCCAGAGACATGGCATTATTACATACATTCAGAGCATTATCATACTCTTTATTTCTTTCATAGGCCACAGCAAGGGCCGTATGATTTAAAATGCTGGAAGGCTCTAACTCAACTGCCCATCTTAATATATTAATTGCTTTATCGAATTGACCGGATTTGCAGTAAGTATTGCCAAGAATGAGATGAGTCAATGTATTTGAAGGTTCTATATCCATGGCAAGTTTTGCCATATCTATTGTTTTTTCCGTATTTCCAAGATGGTCATATTCTATGGCAAGGCCCAGGTAAGACATTGTATTTTTCGGATCTATCTTTAAAATCTTTTTATAAGTATTTATAGCTTTCTCTGATTCTCCTGTATGACTGTAGAGAGAAGCAAGACTGTGACAGGCTTTCAGATTACATGGATTTAATTGTATCGCTTTATTATAATAATCTATAGCTATGAGAAATTCTCCTTTTTCTTTATAGAGATTTCCGAGCATGTTATAGTCTGAAGCTACAGGATTCAAGGAAAGTGCCTTTAAGAAAGCCTGTATGGCATGATCGACCATACCGCTCCTGGCATATTCTATACCTGACTGTCTGTAATATAAATCATTCTCAGGATCCAGTTTTAGAGCATATTCATAGGCTTCAAGAGCTTTTTTTACATTACCAGTTTCCGTATAAATATCTCCCAGATCATTATAAAGCCTGCTGTCTTCCCCGTCTTCTTCTATGGCTTTCTCTATCTCTTTTAAGGCAAGCTCATAATTACCTTCTTCAAGAGCTTTAACGGCAAGATATCTTCTTTCAGGAATACCTCCGAGCTTCATTACAGCTTCATTCAATCTGTAACGGGTCAGGTCAAAACCTTCTGTTTTAACCATGGAAAGAAGTTCTGTCAGAGGTTTCAGGGCTCTCGTGTCACCGATTTTGCCAAGTAAATCTATGGCATATCTTCTTACTGACATGTCTTTACTGTTAAGGGAATCAATAAGAGTATCCAGAGCCCTTCTGTCACCGAAACCTTCCAGTGCTATGGCAGCACAGTAGCGAATATTTTCATCACAGTCGGAAAGGGCTCCTGCAAGAGGTTCAATGGCATATTTAATACCGGTTGCCCTGAGAGCAAAGACTGCTTCCTTCCTGACAGAAGGATCTGTGTCCTTTAAAGCTTCACTCAGAGGATGAATTACAGATTTTCCTCCCAGTTGACCGAGAGAAAAAATAGCTTTTTTACGTACTTCCGTAACACTGTCCCACAGAAGTCTTACAAGATGTTTTCTGGCTTTTTTATCTCCCAGTGTACCCAGGGAAAGAGCAGCATTGGCCCTGACGTAATGGTCTTTATCATATAAAGATTTGATAAGGTGATCGACAGATTTTTTATAGCCAGTACTGCCGAGAATCAAAGCAGCATATCTTCTGGAATAAATATTATCGCTTCTGAGAGATTTTAAAAGTAACTTTCCTGCTCCTCTGCCTGTGAGCTGTATTGCAACACAGGCATGTTCTCTTATCTCTTCATCTTCATCGGAAAGGGTTTCTACAAGAGGCCCTGTGGCACGACTGTCCTTTATCAATTCCAGAGCAAGAATAGACTTCTTCTTTAAATCTCTGTCAGAAGATTTCAGGTTCTCGATTATTTCCAGAACCGATTTTTTTCTATTTAATTTCTTAAGGGATTTCTGCGCTTTTTCCCTGTGAAGACGGGAAGTGCTGTAATCCTCTATAAGTGATGCTATTTCTTTATCCATATATTACGTGACGCGTGACGCGTGACGCGTGACGCGTAAAATTCAGTTTATTAGATTTTTATATTATTTCTATAAAAATTAATCTTTTCCTACTGAGAATAAATAAATAGTGAGTGGTTAAAACCACCAGTCACGCGTTACGCGTTACGCGTCACGCATTACACATCCCCGAAATCTTTCTCACTGTAGGTTTTACTTAACATAATCTGTTCATCTATATATTCTGCCAGGCATTGATTTAAAACAAGTTTTCTATTTCCTTCAAAAACTACTGATATAGCTTTATCTATTTCTGATTTATTTCTCTCTGTAAAGCATTGCCTGAGAATAGTAATACCTTCTTCCCATTCTGCAAGACCTTCGGAAAGTAATTTATCACCGGTGTAAACCTCCAGAGTCCATTCTTCCGGTGAAATATAAGATTTTTCGTAATCCTCTCTTACAGAAATGATTGTTTCTCTTATTGAATCAATTATTTTTTTTATATCCTCTTCATCTGTTTCATTATTAAGAAAATTCTCAATTTTATTGCATATCAGAAGATAATTTGATGTAATAAAATTTTCCTGACATACTCTGTCGCACAGTTCTTCAATCAGTTTCTCCTCGGTCATTGCTGTTTCATTCTGAACGGGAATGGTCTGAAAATTTATAAATCTTTCATTCAGCTTCTGCAACTCTTCTATAAAATCAGGCAGTTCTTTCATAAAATCAGGTTCTTCCATGAAATCTTCTATTTCATTGACCTTATCAATACATTCTTCTATAAAACAAATAAAACTATTGTCTGAATCATCCCGGTCCTCTGCCACTTCACAGAGTTCTCTGCCGGTCTGTTTCAATATTTCCGGGAAACCTGTCATAGTTTCACCGGAAGATATATAATTTTTTGCAAATTCTATGAGATTATACAGAGGGCAAGTTTTCAGTCCTATATCAGAAAGATCACATGATTCGGAAACTACCTGGGGCATCTTATATTTCATATGAGGATGGAAATCAAATGACGGCTCTGTAAATCTCAATTGTCCCATAGAACCGGACAGTTTTGCTTTATCAAAAAATTTATTCTCACATACGGGAGGAGGCTTTTCAATGGTATCAAAATATGTCTTTAACACCCTTAATTTTTCCAGACAGACTCTTAGTTCGGCAGAGCACTGTTCTTCTTCTTCAAGGAGAATAGAAATATCATCTATTATTTCCAGAGATTTTATTATGGCTTCCGCAGATTTCCTGGACTCTCCGGCCATTTCTTCCATATCTAAAAGATCATTTTCTACAGTTTCCAGAGTAGATAAAAAATTTTCTCTATCAATATGTCCGGATAGGAAATCTTCAAATTTTACAATAAAATCTGAAAAATACAAAAGGAAAACCTCCTTATAAAGCGTGATGCGTAATGCGTGATGCGTAATGCGTGATGCGTTATAATCGTGACGCGTAACGCGTAATTGACAATTTCACGACTCACGACTCACTCATTGATTGGTAATTTTTATATTATATGTGGCAGTAAGTTTACCCTGTGTAGATATAACAACAAAAGGCGACGTTTCTCCCGGCTGCAGATGGATACCCGGTATATAGGCACTTACTACATCTACAACCTGGCCATTAACATCGTAGAAAGTAGCCCCTACCTGTACATATCTCAGTTCTTTAGCGCCGGTATTAAGAATTTCTCCCTTTACTATCATATATTTACCATCTACGGAAGACGTATTTTTCACGATCTTTATCGTATCTTTACTGCCGCTGGACTTAATATCTACAGGAGCATCCCAGTATTTTAAAATAGAAGTGGAAGGAGACATTTTATATATTAAATCACAGTTGGCACACATTATATTTGTACATTTACCTTCATAATTTATTGTAAAAGCAATAATATAATCAGGATAAAGATTGTATATCATCGTCCCTTCGCCATATTTAGGGTTTCCTTCCGTTACGAAAATATTTCCGTATTCATCGGTAATATCACCTGCATCGTCTCCGACCCTGACGCCTGAGTCCAGAACAATATTATCAGCGTTTATCTGCATCTGAACAACTTTATCGTTTGCAGTAAGGCATGTGACGCCTCTGGTAAAATTGTAAATTTTTATATCTGCATTATCACTGTTGAGACCGGGCCTGTCTACTTTGGTAAGATTTCCGAGAGCTTCCTTTGCTTTATCAATATTTATTTCTTCTCCGAAAGAAACTACATCGTCAATTCCTTTAGTAGGATTTAATACATACTTATCTTTTGACCATACAGGCAGAGTAAAAAAACATAGTAAAAGAAAAATCAATAGAGTTTTTAACATAATATTATTCACCTCGTATATTTATGTTCGTGACGCGTGACGCGTGACGCGTGACGCGAGGGCAACGCCGGGGCAAGTATCATAAAAAACTGTTTATTTCTGTCTGGTAGACAGATATTTTTCCAGCCCTTTTTTTAATATGATAAGAGATTTTTTTATATCATGACAGTTCAGTATATAGGCAAGTCTCAATTCATTCTTTCCCAGGCCCTGAGTGCCATAAAAACCGTCGAGAGGAGCAAACATAACCGTTTCTCCGTCAATATCAAAATCCCTGAGAAGCCATATGGCAAAATCTTCCGTATCTTTCACAGGAAATCTTGCTATCATATAAAAAGCCCCCTGGGGCTTATGAACAAGCACATCGGGAATAGATATAAGTCCTTCATAAAGGGTATCTCTTCTGAGTTTATATTCATCATAAATACTTTTAAAATAATCTCCGCCCAGTTCATGAAGGGCAATGGCACCAATTTGTTCCAGAGTAGGAGGACAGAGTCTTGCCTGACCGAATTTCATGACAGCTTCCATCAATTCTTTATTTTTACATACAATACAACCTATCCTTGCTCCGCAGGCAGAAAATCTCTTTGAAATACTGTCAACTACTATAGCCCGTTTGTCAATACCCGTGAACTCCATTATACTTGTATGCTTGAGTCCGTCATAAATAAATTCCCTGTAAACTTCATCTGTAATAAGGAATAAATTGTATTTTTTTGCAAGTTCTACTACCATTGAGAGTTCTTCTTCAGTGTAAACGGTTCCCGTTGGATTTCCGGGGTTACAGAGCAGAATAGCCCTTGTTTTATCCGTGATTTTTTCTTCGAATTTTTCTGCAGGCGGAAGTTTAAAACCTTCTTCTATAAAGGTTGTAAGAGGAATAATATTAACTCCCGCCATAGTCGCAAAACCGTTATAATTCGTGTAATAAGGTTCGGGAATTATTACCTCTTCTCCGGGATTCATTACTGCAAGAAAGGTAAATATGATTGCTTCACTTCCTGCTGTGGTGACAAATATATCGTCACTTCTCACATTGAAGCCAAGTCTGTTATAATATTTTTTAAGAGATTCCAGATAAAGACCTATACCGTTGCTCGGTCCGTATTTCAATACCTTTTCCCCGTATTTACGAATGGCTTCCCAGTATACGGGCGGTGTTTCTATATCAGGCTGACCTATATTCAGGTGATAAACCTTCATGCCTCTTCTTTTTGCTTCATCCGCATAGGGAGTAAGTTTTCTTATAGGTGATGCCTGAATATCATAACTTCTCTGTGATAATTTAACTATTGCCATAATAAACTCCTTTTGTTCGTGATGCGTAATGCGTAACGCGTAACGCGTGACGAGAGCATATGTGTATTATTTATGCTCATCTCAGTAATTATATCAATTCGTATTACTTGAAGCAATAGTAAATTTCAAAGAAGGATTCCGATGAGAAAGGATGAATTTTATTAAGTGAAAAGTGAAAAGTGAAAAGTGAAAAGTGAAACTGCCCATTACGCGTCACGCGTTACGCGTTACGCGTCACGCATATAATAATTATTACGAAAAGAGTTGATTCTTATTCCTAAAATTTTAATCATAGAAGATGAAAAATCTCTCTTAAAAGAAATAGAAAATACCCTGGAAAAAGGAAACTTTGATGTGTACACTGCAAAAACAGGGGCAGAAGCATCTGATATTATAAAAAAGAAAAAAGTGGATGCCATAGTAATAGATATATCTATATCTGATATGGACGGCTGGCTTTTATGTGAGGAAATCAAAAACAATCATGCAGCTATTCCTCTCATAGTTCTCTATCTTGCAAGTGAACGGGACATGTCGGAATTCAAAAGACTCGGTCTTAAATATACACTCGACAGGCCGGATAATTTCTCGAAACTTGCAGAAATACTCACAGAACTTTTTCCTGCAGAAGAAGAAGAACTGAAAAAAGAAAATATAAAACTGCTAATAGTTGAAGATGACAGCACAATTTTAAATATTGTAGTATCTCTTTTCAAGCTGGAAGGCTATAAAGTATGGTCTGCTCCTCACCCATACAGGGCTCTTGAAATACTGGGGGAAAATAATTATGCCATAGATCTTATAGTATCCGATGTTATGATGCCAAAAATGGATGGAATAAGTTTTTATCTGAAACTTCAGGAGAATAACTCGACAAAAAATATACCTTTCATTATGCTTACATCAAGAGATCAATTTGAAGATATAAAAATAGCCTATGATGTGGGAATAAAAGAATATCTGTCAAAACCATTCGACCCTCTGGAACTTGTAAAAAAAGTAGAAGAAGTGCTTGCTGTGCATAAAAAGAAATATTACAGGGAATATGAACGTGATGCGTAATAATCGTTACGCGTAACGCGTGACGCGTGACGCGTGGTTGGTGATGCGTGACAGGCAAAATCACTTTTCACTTTTCACGACTCACTATTTTATGTAATAGACTTTACTTTTTTTTATTTTGTACTTATATATAATAAACAAAGATTTACACTTTAATTACGTAATGAAATTAACGCGTCACGCGTCACGAAAACAAGGATTATATTTTATGGATATCAAGGGAACATCGGCTTTTAAACCTTCAATTCAGCCAGGCTTCGTATCGCCGGGACTGACTCCGAAACAGAGCCAGGAAATGGCCCCAAAAGATACAGGACTGACTCAGAGTCCTCCCGGTTTTACACAGGACAGTACATCTACAGGTATACAGGGTAAAATGGTATCTCTGTCACAACTTTCCAAATCTATGTCCGAAAGCGGCCTCACTTCAGATCCTAAACTATCTTCGGGGGTAATGAAACACCTTACGGAAATAGCCATGCCATTACTCGGCAGCGGCTTTGAAAAAGAAGGTACCAGGGACAAACAGGGACAGGAAAAAAACACACAGGAAGGCCAGAAGCCCGGAGCGCCTGCAGGTTCTCCCGAAGGTGCAAAAGGTATGACAGCAAAAAAACCTTTTTCCAGGCTCGATGATGCAAAAAAACTTATAAATAAAGAATTTGCAGGTTCTGCTATGGGAAAAGGAGGACTCGATTCCCTGAGGAAAACAGATATGAAACAGTTCATGGAAACAAGACAGGCAGCAGTGTCAGGTTCCCAGGGCGGAGGACCTTCTCAGGAACAGCTCAGAGTAGCCATAAGAAATGCCGCTTCAGCCATATGGGATATATTGAAAAAAGCAAGAAAAGCAGAAGACAAGGAAGATACTACGTCCGGAATACTCGGAGTTCTTATGAAAATACATTCTGCCTATACCTTTGAACATTCCAACAGAGTAATGGATTTAACTATGGGACTCGCAGAAGAACTGGGTATTAATGATGAACAGCAGCTTGAAAACCTTAAAAATGCAGCATTCTTTAAAGATATCGGCCAGTACGGGCCTGACGGTTTTTCTTACCTGAAAAAAGATGGTGAAGGAGATATTTTAAGCTATATAAAGGATATAAAAAATTCTCTCAGAGAATGCGGCAACCTCCATGATATAGGTAAAATGAGAATTCCCGATACAATATTAAATAAAAACAGCAAACTCAATGATGAGGAATTTGCACAGATAAAAAAACATCCCATGATAGGAGTTGAAATAGTACTTCCCTACCCCGCTCTACATGGCGCACTGCCCGGCATAAGACATCATCATGAAAAATGGGATGGTAAAGGTTATCCTGACAGAATAGCCGGACTTACCATACCGCTTCAGGCAAGAATAATAGCCATATGTGATACCTTTGACGCCATGACCGAAGACCGTCCTTACAGAAAAGCTCTTACTGCAGATATGGCAGTAAAGGAATTGATAAGATGTTCCGGCACACAGTTCGATCCCACGCTCGTTCCTGCTTTTATATATGCACTGGCGAAAAAAGGGGAAATAGACCTTTCGTTATATGAAAATGACATAAAAATGCTGGAGGAAAAATTTAATTTCAGGGCAAAACCACAGGGAAATCTTAATTTTAAGATTAAAGACAGAAAGAATGAAGGGTGAAGGGTGAAAAGTGAGTGATGGGTATATAAAATTACGACTCACGACTGAATATAAAAAAAATGAAAAAAGATAAAAAAATTTACTATAATCCAAAACTTCAAAATCTGGAACATGAATTTGATACGTATCTTCAGATCATTGAACAGGGAGAAGCAGATTCTGCCACATTTTTCCGCCTGGGACGCCTCTATCAGGAAAAGGGACAGATAGAACCGGCCATAGAAAATTATGAAAAAGCCCTTGATAAAGATCGTAATGCAGGAGAAGTTCATTACAATCTTGGCTGTGTACATTTCAATAAAAAAAATTATAATAAAGCTCTTGAAGAATTTGTAAAAGCTCTCGAATGGGATCCCAATGATGTGTATACCCATAATTCTCTCGGAAATACCTATTATAAACTGGGGAAATACGAACAGGCCATAAAAATGTATGAAGGTGCTCTTAAACTAGCCCCTTCAGATGCCTATTCCTTTAAAGGTCTCGGAGATGTGCATTACTCGCTGAAGAAATTTAAAGAAGCAAAGAAATATTATAAAAAAGCACTGGAACAGAATAAAAATATGGGTAAAACTTACTTCGGCCTTGCCCTTGTATACAGTGCAGAAAGAAACTTTGAACAGGCCATAGAAACTTATAAAAAAGCTATAACAATAGAAGGACAGGACGGGAGACTTCACGGGAATCTGGCCTATGCCTATTATGCCATAAACAATTATGATATGGCTATTGCAGAATATAAACTGGCCATTGAAATAGACAGCTCTATTCCCTGGAATTACGGCCATCTGGGTCATATATATTATGCACAGGGGAAAACGGAACTCGCTCTGGAACAGTACAAAAAACTTGTAGACCTTGCCCCTGCGGATTCCATCGGCTACGGGAATTTAGGAAGGGTATACAGGCAGCTCGATAATATAGAAGAAGCAATAAAAAACTATAATAAAGCCATAAAACTCGATCCCGAAATGGGATGGGTTTATGTAAAGCTGGGATTACTGTATCACAGTCAGAGTAATTATAACGAAGCAATAAATAAATATAAAAAAGCTATTGAATTAAATCCCGGCATGGCCTGGACTCACGCCTATCTCGGACTGTGTTATCAGAATAACGGAGACATTGAAAGATCTATCCATTCATTCAAAAAAGCTATTGAACTTGACCCGAATCTTTCATGGGTCTATGGCTTCCTGGGTATTTCTTACTGTAAACTGGAAAACTTTGAACAGGCTCTTACAGAATGCAGAAAATCCATGGATATAGATCCGGATTCCCCTGTAAGCTATCTCCATACAGGTCAGATCCATGCCTATATGGCACAGAGTAATATCAGACAGGAAATAGAAGAATATGAACAGGCGATAAAACGTGACCCGTCACTGAAATGGGCTCATGGTTTTCTGGGAGTGGCACTTTTTAAAGCAGGAAGATATGAAGAAGCTCTGGTAGAATGTAAGAAAGCATTAAATATAAAACATCAGTCAAAATCAGAATTTGAATTCCTTGAAGTGACTTATGACAGGGAAAACTTTGAAGAAACCATTGTAAAATGTAAAAATATACTGGGACTGAAAAGTAAAGACAGCGATAAATACAGTAAAGCAGGTCATGAACATTACTCACAGGGTAATTTCGAAGAAGCCATAATTAATTTCGAAATAGCTACCGAACTCGAGGAGTCTCTACAATGTGTATATCCCTATCTCGGACGTTCATACCAGGCAACAGGATTACTTGAAGAAGCTCTGGAAGCATACCAGAAAGCTCTGGAGTTAAATCCGGGAGATGGGCAGGTAATGGGAAATATTGGCACAGTTTATCAGGCACAGGGAAAAGTCGATGAAGCTATAAGAGAATACGAAAAAGCACTTGAACTGGACCCGGAACTCCACTGGGTAAGAGGATGTCTTGCAAGAGTAATGTCCTTCAAAGAAAAACTGGATAAATATAAAAAACCTGCCAGAAATTAGATGAGTGACACAGGAAGTGCCTCCTCTGTTCAGATAAATACAATAATTCTTCTGAACATCAATTTATCTTCACAGCATATCTCTTCTCTGTTATACTTTATATAGGGTACAGTAAATTTATTGTCTGAAAGGTTATTTGCTATTATAAGTTCACAGCCTGCAAAATTATTAATCATAGTGCATGAAATATCCCAGAAAACGGTTTTACCCTTATATTTTTGCACAAGATAATACATTTTTTGATATTTAAGTAATTTATCCCTGTTATCCTTATAATAGGCTTTTATTTTATCTTTATTATAACCGTAATATTCTTTACGTTTATCTCTTTCCTTCTGAACATTATCCCAGTAAAGTTCTTTTCTGTAACAATTTCTGCACAGACCTCTCGCATAATGTTTGTGTTCTGTACTTTCACATACTTTACATTTATCGTATTCTCTTGACCATTTCATAAAATCAACTTCCAATAATTTTGATCGTAACGGGTGCCGTATAACGCGTAACACGTGAATAGCAACCCGTTCAGTAAGGAGTTGTAAAAAAATAACCTTATCATAGTTACAATCGTGACGCGTAACGCGTGACGCGTGACGCGAGGACAGGAGCCATAATTTGCCAGAGTTATTTTCTTACAGTCCCTGAGTGCTTATAACGGTAAATATTCCACTGGTTATAGTCGTGACGCGTAACGCGTGACGCGTGACGCGAGGAAACAGTATTACAGATTATCCGGTGTCGTATTTACCACTGGCACCAGTAAGTGTTATAAAATCACAGGATAATAATCTTCATTTATAGTATAACCTGTTGACATTTTTAACTTTTCTTTCAACTCTTCAAGCTCGGCCTGAAGATTTTGTATTAGATTGGCCTGAATTACTGCAACTCCTGATTTAATGTCTTCCATAGTTTCAGGATTTTTCTTTTCTTCATGATAAATATCAGGTATCTGATCTGCAATATAAACAGCTACATCACAGACACGTTTCAGAGTTTCAAGAAGGGTCTGACAGACTTTACCCGGTTTCTGCCTGGGGTAATTAAAGGTATGATCTATTTCCGACCATCCCTCCTCGAAAAGTGTTCTTACCTGAATCTCGCAATGACAGTTTTTATGTTTTATATCATTTACTACATAGTGAGCGGAGCTATAACCGGTAGCCTTTTCCTTTACTTCTATGGCTAACTCTTTAAAGATCTTTAAAAATCTCGGAGAAAAATTATATGCCACAGGCTCTCTGCTTAATTCCCATTCTTTACAATTACATATAAATTCGTGAATGTCCTTTATATGAGTTTTATAAAGCTGAAGTATTCTGAGACCCGCCAGATCTGTAATCTCTGAAAAAAAATTCTCTTTTACAATCTCTATATGAGGATTTTCTATTTTTTTTCGAATAAGTTTTTCTGCCAGGTGGGTTTCATCTTTCAACCGAAAACCGTAGGAATGAACTTTATTAAAAAGGCTTTTCTCGTTACGAAACCTCTTTAAAACTTTTACGCCGAAGGTTTCTATATTATCTTTTTTCTCCGTATAAAGACAGAGTAGCTTTTTAGTATTCTCAAGAAAAAACTCATCTTTTTCAGGAGGAAAAAGATTCCTGTAATTAGCTCTGTAAGTCTCTATAAGGTTTCGGAACCAGTTATCAAAATTATCAGTAAATAAAGACATGTTTCTCGTGACGCGTGACGCGTGACGCGTCACGCGTAATGCGTGATGCGTGATGCGTAATGCGTAATCTTTCACAGGTAATATATTATAATGTTTATTTATTCTCATATAAAAATTAAACAAAAATTTCGTAAAACCTTTAAAGGAGTAAAATATTTTGGTATAATTTTTTTAAGAGGTGTGAATTCACGCGTTACGCGTCACGATTATAATATGAACAATGAAGATTTTCCTCAAGAAATAATACTTCCCATAGAAGATTCTATAGATCTCCACACATTTCATCCCCGGGATATTCCGGAGGTAGTGGAAGAATATTTAAAGGAATGTGTAAATCTTGGTTTTAAAGAGGTAAGAATTATTCATGGCAGGGGAAAAGGTTATCAGAGGGCCGTAGTTCAGACAGGTCTTGCAAAAAATCCTCTTGTACTATCTTTTCACGATGCCCGACCTGAAAGAGGCGCCTGGGGAGCCACTGTAGTAAAACTCAATATTTAAATTTTCTGCTAAATAATCTTACGCATCACGCATCACGCATCACGCATTACGCATTACGCTTATATTTCAACTGACTGTAGAAAGTAGCTATTTTCTTACGAAAATCAGTATCTTTTTCCTTTTTCATAGATTCCAGAATAGCGGGAGCGATAGATTTATCACCGATCTTTTCCAGAGCCTGCAACGATATAAGACGAAGTTCATAATCAGGATCGTTTTGCATCAAATCCAGCAGAAACTCGGTGGATTCTAGAAACTTCATCTCTCCCATAATAAAAATAATATCTGCTTTTTCACTGAAATCTTCACTGAGAGCAAATTCTTCAAGTAAACTTTCAATAGTTATACCATCGAGTAAATCCTCTATGGGCTTATCCAGAAGCTCCTGTGCCGTTATATCATCCACATCTTCTGTTAAAGATTTATGCTCACCGGAAGCTTCTGCTTTTATTTCATCTTCCATTTCATCGTCTCTTTCTATTTCTTCTTCTGTTTTTATATTCTCTATTTGTTCCTCTATTTCTTTCTCTGCTTCTTCTATTTCTTCCTTTATTTCTATTTGTTCCTCTATTTCTTTCTCTACTTCTTCTATTTCTTCCTCTATTTCCTCCTGTGCTTCCTCTATTTCCTCCTGTGCTTCCTCTGTTTCTTCCTGTGTTTCCTCTATTTCCTCCTGTGCTTCCTCTGTTTCTTCCTGTGTTTCCTCTGTTTCTTCTCTTATTTCTTCTCTTATTTCTTCTTCTTCAATTTCAGCATTATTTTCTCTTCTTTTAGGAGTCTCGCATGTACCTTCAAGAACTTCTTTTGTACTTTCTATACTGCCCATAGCTACTTCAAGTAATTCATCTATATTATTAATATTTTCAACATTCGGCTGAGGGAAAGGCACTTCCTGTGTATCATCAATAACTTCCAGCAGTATATCTACCAGATTTGCCTTTTTAATATCTTCTTTTTGTTCCGAAATTTCCTCTCTGTCGGAAAGATCCTCTGCTGGTATTTCTTCTTGAACAACACTTTCTTCTTCGGCAACAGATAAAGGAGGAGGGTGTTGAGATGTTTTGAGTTTTTTTATTTCACTTTTTACTTTTGCTGTTCCGGCCTCTCTCTGCTGATTTAATATTTGTTCTGCCCTTTCTCTTACCCATTTATCAGGATCCATTAAACTCAAATGCAGTAAAAATTCGGCAAGAGTCAAATCTTCACACCATTCAAGAACACGGCCGAGCAATATGAGTGCATTACGCCGATCCTCTCTGGAAGTTCCACGTTTTATTATATTCTTTAATTTTGTTACATCTTCGAAATCAAAACATGTTCTGCCTTTACCTTTTATGACAAGTAATTTTCCGCATTTACTGCAGTAAAGATCCGTATCTTCATTTACCTGGTATATATCTATATTTTCACAGAAAGGGCACGCAATTTCAAAATCTTCTTCCCTTTCCTCTACCATAAAATTTCCCTGTATATCGGCAATAACTTTAAATTTCATAATAAAATACTCCTGAAACTACTACTAACAGCCAAGACCGATCCGGTCACAACGAAAAATGAGAATTTGTTTCTCCCGTCACGCGTTACGCGTTACGATTCTCATATTACCAGTGTCCTTTGGACTGACGTGAAAGTCTCTGGGAAAGAGGGATCTTTTTCCAGCATTCCTGACAGATAAGATCGTCTTTATGTTCAAAAGCGATACATTTTTCACACAGATTCTTCTTACAACGGCAGCAGGAGGCTACTGCCTGTACATCTCTGTGATTAACACATAGCTTAACTGATGCCAGATAGGCCTGTTTTTCCTGGGCAGTTTTTATAAGATTTCCTATTCTGTTCTGCTGCACATCTTTACTTTTACCCGGCTGTTCATCTTCCGGTACTCCCGGGACACCTTTCTGCTTCTCTCTCTCTTTTATATATATAATATCTTTTCTGCAATCCTTGCATAGAGTTTTACCCTGCTTGAGAGGAGCACAGGTATTACAAAAATGAACACCACATTCCTGGCATACTCTTATAGCTGGTATATTTGGATGATTCGGACAGTTCATAATTAGTTCAGTACCGGTTTGAGTGAAAATATCCGGTTTACCGAAGCCTCCTTTCGAAATTTTAGACTGTGTTATATTCGCGAATTTTTTTCAAATCTTTCAATATAATAGAACGACAAAATGCATCCTACATTTCGTCGTTCCATATAACCTGACATACTATATTTCCGTATGATTAATCATACCAGAGTTGCCACGGAGCTTCTTTGTGTATATAGGTATTTATGCCAAATTCAAAGGACTCCGGAGCATATAATTTCCATACATCCTTTTCATCTCTGTTGAGATATATGTAGAATGTACGGGGGCCGTCCTTATAAGGAGCCCAGTTATCAAAATCAAAATCTCCTGTTACTTCGTAACATTCAACCCTCTGATCGGGATCACAGAAATTATCCAGTTTTATTATACTCAAAAGCTTTACGCTTTTCATATAGAGATTTGATTTACCATACTCCGTCCAGCCTACAAGAGAAACATGTCTGCCACTGGGAAGAGTTAAATCCTTACAGTCCTTGACCATGAGATCCGCAACGGCACAGTAGTCTTTATCGCACTGGGCAGCAAAGAACTGTTCTATGACCTGTTCCGGTCTCGCTGGAGACCATCTGTAGGAAGGAGTAACCTGAGTAGCCATAACAGGAACCAATGACATAAATAAAACAAAAAATGCAACAGTGAAAATCATTATCTCTTTGTTTTTCATCTGATTCTCACCTCCTTCCATGATAAATTTTTTCAATTTTCATTAATCTAATTTAATTAAAGATTATTCTCCATGTAATTCTACTGTTCCTTCAAAATAGAAAAAAAAAATAGTGAAAGTTATTTAAGTTTCTTCCATTTAAAGCAGGATTTTTCGAAAAAATATATAAAATTATAGTTAATCTAATAGATTCGTAACGGTTAACGCGTAAAATGTGACGGAGAAAAATAATGTACCGAAGGGACGAAAAAACATATAACACGTCACGGATTACGCATTATGCATTACGAAATACAATGGAAGGGGTGCTGAATTTGAATAATTTTACCTGTCTTTTTCAACCTTTAGAAGTGGGTGGATACTGGCTGAAAAATAGAATAACCATGGCTCCTATGTTAATGGGTTACGGACATGTCGACGGCACAGTAACGGATCAGTGTGTGGATTACTATGCAAGAAGAGCAAGAGGCGGAGCATCTATGGTTGTAGTTGAAGCTACACTGGTTAATTTGAAAGGAAGAACAAATCTGTCACAGCTCAGAATAGATAATAACAGTTTTCTTCCCGGATTAAGCAAACTTGCCAGGGCTATAAAAGATAACGGAGCTGTAGCAGTAATTCAGCTTCAGCACAGCGGCAGAGTGGCAAGTGTTGATGAACCTGTATCTGCATCGGAACTCTCAATCGAAAGTACATCCGGTATAAATATCAAACCGAGAGCAATGTTGAAAATGGAAATAAATAATACAATAAGCTCTTTCAGTCAGGCAGCTCTCAGGGCAAAAGCTGCAGGATTCGATATGATAGAACTGCACGGAGCTTTCGGCCATTTACTGGCACAGTTCCTTTCTTCGAAAACCAACAGAAGAGATGATGAATACGGAGGAAGCCTGGAAAATAGAATGAGATTCCCTCTTGAAGTAGTGGAAAATATAAAAACAGTGACAGGTAAAAACTATCCTGTAGGTTATCAATTCCTTGCAGATGAACTTATGCCTGACGGCTTTAAACTTGAAGAGGCCAGAATATTTGCAAAACATCTTGTTAATGCCGGTATAGCCTATCTGACTGTAACAGCAGGCAATTTCGAATCCTGCATGGCAGGTGACGGACTTTTTGCAATGAGATCACCTGTAGAAAATGTAGTTTATCTTGCAAAAGAAATAAAAGAAATAGTAAATGTTCCTGTTTTTGCATGCGGTAAAATTCCTGATGCAAAAAGTGCTGACAGGATAATAAAAGAAGGTAAATCAGACGGAGTCGCACTGGGAAGACCGTTGCTGTGCGATCCCGATTTCCCTGAAAAAGCAAGAAAAAACAGAGTGGAAGACATTATACATTGTATTTACTGCTGCGGCTGTATCGACAGGATAGAAAGAAACCTGAAAGCCCTCTGTGATATAAATCCTGAAGTAGGAAGAGAATCTTACCCCTGCCCGGAAAAACCTTCGAAATCAAGAAACGTATGGGTAATAGGAGGAGGACCGGCAGGTATGACCGCTGCAATTACAGCAGCCAGAAGAGGACATAAGGTTACAATCTTTGACAGAGATAAAAAACTGGGAGGAGATTTCCGTTATGCCGCACTTGCACCGGGAAAAAAACCGGTAGAAGCTTTTCTTGATTACCTTATTCTACAGACAAAGAAAAGCGGAGTAAAAGTAAAAACAGGGAAAGCTGTCACTGCGGAAGATATAAAAAAGGCAAAACCGGACGTTCTTATACTGGCAACAGGAGCCAGATTTAAAGTTCCTGACATACCGGGTCTGAAACAGAGTAAAGCACTGCTGGATGTAAAAAAGGTTTTCCTTGAAGAAGAAAAACCCGGCAAAAATACTCTTATAATAGGAAGCAACAGTCTGGCCTGTGAAGTGGCAGAATTTATTGCTTCCAGAAAAGGCCATGTGGTAATAGCAGGGGAAGAAGATGAATTTGCCGCAGACATGGATCTTATGAACAGGGCAATGCTTATGCAGAAACTCGATGAATACGGTGTGAATATAAAGAAAAATGCAAAAGTAACCGCCATATCAGGGAAACATGCAATTATAGAATACATAGAGCATGATAAACCGGAAGAAATTAAATTTGATTCTATAATCTGCACATCATCATACGAACCGGATTACTCTATGTATATGGCTCTGAAAGATGAAGTTGAGGATATATATATAACCGGTGATTCGTCCAGACAGGAAGGATTGCGCCAGGCAGTTCACAGGTCCTATCAAATAGGATTGAATATTATATAACATAAAAAAGGGCGTTTTAAACGCCCTTTTTCTGTAATTGACTTTTAAAAATATATTGTTTATAATTTTAAAAGTAAAATTTAAAGGAGATAAATTATGCTATGCGTGGAATGTTACCACGATAATCCGGAAGGGATATCCTTTTGCGAAAAATGTGGTTATCCCCTTACCCCTCAAAATAAAGAAGAGGCTCCTCCGACAGAGTTACTTGCAGACCGTTACAGAATTATATCTCCCCTTACGGAAGGAGGTACAGGCAGTGTTCATTTAGGATATGACATAAGGCTTAACAAGGTATGTGCCATAAAAGAACTGTTTAAAAAAAGACTCGAAGAAATGTCGAAAGTGGAATATGAAGCAAGTATTAATTTATTTAAAAAAGAAGTAGAATTGCTTGCCAATCTGAGACACCCGAATATTCCCTGCGTAACTGATTATTTTATAGAAAATGAACGTTATTACCTTGTTATGGATTATATAGACGGTAAAGATCTCGAGTTAACTCTTGATGAAGAAGGGGCTGTTTCTGAAAAACAGGTTATTGAATGGGCCATACAGATCTGCAGAATCCTGGAATACTTACATGGTCAATTTCCTCCAATCATTCATGGTGATATAAAACCGGCAAACCTGATAATAAGAAAAACAGACGGAGCTATTATTCTTGTTGATTTTGGGTCTGCATCGGCAGCTACATCAAGAAAAACCCTGGAGACTTCATATGGAACAGAGGGATATGCTGCACCGGAACAATATCTTGGTAAACTGGATGCCAGATGTGACATATATTCTCTCGGTGTAACCCTTTACGAACTTCTTACAGGTAATCTTCCGGAAGTTGCTTTCGAATTTGCACCTATACATGAAACAAGACCGGATCTGCCTGTATCGGAAGACATAGACAATATAGTAATTAAAGCCGTAAGTTTCAAACCGGAATTAAGATATGAGAGTGCAAAAAAGCTCAAACAGGATCTGCTTACAGCTTATAATAAAAAATATTCTTCAATAGTAAGCCAGTATAAAACAAATACACTTATTATGGCTCATCCGGAAATGATAACCTCCAATAAAGAAGAGAAAAAAACAATAAAGGTTATGGTTGTTGATGATGAAGAAACAATGAGGGATTCCCTCAGAGAAATTACAAATTATTTCAATGATATAAAACTCGTGGCAGAGGCTTCAAATGGTGAAGAAGCTCTGCAGATATTCCCGGATCTGAAAGAAAAACCTGATATAATATTGATGGATATAAACCTTCCTCTGATAAACGGTATAGAAGTAACCCGGAAACTTATGCCTCTCTATCCTGACCTGAAAATTATTATGTTCTCAGCCTATCTGGATGAACATAAATTCATGTCATCTTTTAACGCAGGAGCTACAGGCTATATATATAAAATAGGGACTTCCTGGAAAGAGCTTGAAGATTCCATAAGAAAAGCTTTTGACGGAGGACATCCTATTTCTTCAAGCGCCAATTCATTATTTGTAGAGTTAATAAGAAGCAAAAAACTCTCGGATACAATAACACCATACAGGAACGGCAAAGAAGTTACAGACATTTCTACTGTCAGTGATATAGAAGAAGAACTGGTTTTTCCGTCTAAAAAAGTCCCGGGAAAAGATGAACATGAAAAAAGCGAAGAATTACTGGAAGATGTAATTGAAATTGATATCATCGAGGAAGAAATAATTGAAATAAAGACAGAAGAAGAAGTAACAGCAGAAAAAGAAGTAACTGCAGAAAAAATAAAGTCAAAAGAAGAAGAAATAACAGAAGAAGAAATAACAGAAGAAGAAGAAATAAAAACAGAAGAAGTTGAAGTAAAAACAGAAGAAATAGTAAAGGAAAAAAATTCTGAGACATTGGAGATAACTGTTGAAGAAATTACCGCCGTAGAGGCAGTCACAGAAACAGAGACTGTTAATGAAACGAAGGAAATTGAAAGTGATTTTGTACATAAGTCAGAAATTAAAAGTGATTTTATAACATCAACACTCTGCCCTCTCTGCAACACATCGGCAAACAGGGCAGGAGCCAAATTCTGTAAAGAATGCGGCCAGAAGCTGGCAGGAGAAGATCTTCTTGTTTCACAGCAATATCTTCACCTGACAGAAAAATTTCTGCAGTTTGATTCTCTGAATTCTCTTGTTATAGAAATACAGCAGAATAAAGATCAGCTTGATGAAGGCTTTTTCCGATATCTGGATAAAAGAATGGAAATATTTGCAATGAAAGAGAATTCTGAATTTATGAATTCTCTGAGCTATCTCTGCAAGATTATGGATAATCTGCACATAAGAAAAACAGTGGCAGTAAAACAGGAAAAACCTGCTACTATTGTTCCGGTAAAAAGTAATGAAGAAAAAGAAGAAATCAGAAAAAAGAAAAAATTCGGTCCTGTGGATTCGGGAAGATTAAAGAAAAAATCCGATGATTCATGGAAGCCTGCAAGAATCACCCCCGGTGATAGAGGGTCAAAGAGAATTTCTGCAGTAGAATATAGAAGATATGTAGAGATAATTCAGGCACTCAGACAGATTATAAATTCAAAACCTTCGGAATTTCTATATGAAACTATTGATGAAAGAAAAGAAGAACTGGATGATAAATTCTCTACTGTTTTAAAAAGACAGATTGATTTTGCCATGGCAGAAAATGATAATGCTCAGGTAAAAGATTTAAAATATCTGCAGAAAATCATAAGTAATCATTGAGACGCGTAACGCGTAACGCGTGACGGGTGATGTGTGAGACTGGATTTTTCATTGTGCCGGTACAATCATGGCAGCTTATAAGAGAAGCAAATTGAGTCATAATAATGAAAAACATATTAATTTTCGGTGCCTCAGGTCATGGAAGAGTAATTATAGATATAGTTGAAAAAGAACATATCTATAACATTTCAGGTTTAATTGATGATAATAAAAATTTACCCGTTGATTTTTCTGGCTACAAAATTCTTGGCATAACTGACGACATACTTCATATTATAAAAAAATATGATATTTACGGAGGAATAGTAGCTATCGGGGATAACTGGACAAGATCTGAAGTAGTCAGAAAAATAAGAGGTTTTTTACCTGATTTTATTTTTGTCAATGCCATACATCCTTCCGCACAGATTGCCCGTAATGTAACAACAGGAAAAGGATGTGTTATTATGGCAGGAACAGTGATAAACAGCAATACCAGAACAGGAGATTTCTGTATTATAAATACCGGCGCTTCTGTCGATCATGACAATGTTATAGAAGATTATGCAAGCATTGCTCCCGGAGTCACCACAGGGGGAAATGTAAAAATAGGTTCTTTCAGCGCTGTCTCCCTGGGAGCAAATATTATTCATGGCGTCACAGTAGGCGAACAGACTGTAATAGGCGCAGGCTCAACCGTATTAAAAGACATTTCTTCCCATGTGGTAGCTTACGGCACACCGGCACAGGTGGTAAGGGGAAGAAAAGCGGGAGAAAAGTATCTGTAGACAGTGAGCAGTTACCAGTGAGCAGTGAACAGTGAGTGGATATCCATTACGCATCACGCATTACGCATCACGTATCACGATTATAACACATCACGAATTCCCCTTTAAAAATTCTTCATACAGATGGACCATATCATAAAAAGGCAGGGCAAAAGGTAATAGACTTCCAAACGTTTTATCAGTATATATCTTGATATTCTTTTTTAAAAAACACCTGTCAGGTATCAGATGAAGCCTTCCCTCTTTTATAAAATACCCGAAGGTTCTGCAGGAAAGAGGCCTTGCAGGATAAACAGTGCAGCACTTATCTGTAAGATTATAAAAGGGACAGTTATTATAAAGAAGGCTACCTGTAGAAGTGTCTCTGATTTTACCCACATAATCTTTAAATCGCTGCAGTTCTTCAGGAGCTTTTCCGGAATTAATAAGATATTCTTTCATATAATCATATTCCAGGGCAGTTGCACCCTGAGATGCCGAAGAAGTACAGCACATATTACAGCCATTACAGGGATTTTCGCTGTGTACCGGCAGATGACTGTCCACATCTTTGTAAATTATTTCTACATGTCTGTAAAATAAAGGATCCATATTGTGTGTTCAACTCCTGTATAACGCGTGGTGCGTTATAATCGTGACGCGTGACGCGTAAGCATCCCTTTCACTCATCACTTTTCACTTTTTTTCACTTTTCACTTTTCACTTTTCACTTTTCACTTTTCACTTTTCACGACTCTAAATTCTGAGAGAAAAATCTTCCCTGTCAAGTGTAAGATTCCTGTTATAATAAGGATCTCCTTTTTCCATAAAATTTTTCCATTTTTTGTGAAATAATTCTACTTCTCTGAAGAATCTCTTTTCTTTTTCCGGCGTATCTTCATAACCTCTTGTCTTTGATTCATAGTGATATAGCTCCGCATAGGGTGTCCAGACAATTAAATAGCCTTTTTCTCTTAATTTAAGGCACAGATCTATATCACCGAAGGAAAGAATATAGTCTTCATCAAAACCTCTTACTTCATTAAAAATATCATGTCTCATCATAAGACAGGCAGCGGTAACGGCACTTACATTCTGTATTACTTTCAGCCTTCCGCCATAACCGGCAAAATCTCCGCTTAATCCTTTGTGTGAATGACCTGCCACATCTCCTATGCCGGTAATTACCCCTCCGTGCTGAATTGTTCCGTCGGGAAAATATAATTTTCCTCCTGCCGCACCTATGTCTTTTCTCATGGCATGTTCGGCCAGCCGCGTAAAACAATCACTGTTTATAACTTCTGTATCATTATTTAAAAATAAAAGCAGAGCACCTGACGCTTCCTTTGCGGCAAAATTATTTACAGCGGAATAATTAAAAGGCCTGTTCCATGAAATAATTCTTATATATTCTATTTTTTTCAGTTCTTCATAAAGAAGAAAGGTTTTCTCTTCCCTGCTATTATTTTCAACTATTATTATTTCCATATTTTTATAATCTGACTTTTCAATTATTGAATTTATACACCTGGAGAGATCTTCCGAATGATCGAAACTGGGAATTATAACGGATATTTTCGGACTGTTTTTGATGTTATATGTAACCTTATAAGAGGTTAAAAAAAGGCCCTCTTCTACAGTACCTTCCAGGTCGATTCGCTTGAGATGCTCTTCCAGAGCTTTTCTGGCAGAATGAACTGCCTGTGGCTTAACAGTTAAATCTCCTGCAGTAGAATCTTTATGGATCCTCCAGTGATAAAGTATTTTCGGTATATGAATTATATGTTTTGCCTCTTCTGATATTCTCAGATTGAGATCATAATCCTGACTTCCGTCAAAGCCTTCTCTGAATCCTCCCTGTGACAGTAAGAGAGCCTTTCTGTATATGGCAAAATGGCCGGTATAATTATAACTCCTTAAAGTATCGGGAGACCAGTCAGGCTTAAAATAATGGTCCAATCTTCCGGTACCTACAATTTTGTCCTCATCTGAATAGATAAAATCTGTATCTCTGTTATGCTGCAGAATATGTACTACTTCAAAAAGAGAAAAAGGAGGTAACAGATCATCATGATCCAGAAGTGCTATAAAATCTCCTTCAGCCATTGCCAGAGCTTCATTTGAATTGCCTGCTATACCTCTGTTTTCAGGCAGAAATTTTACCTTTATTCTTTTATCTTTTTTTTCATAACCTTCAAGTATTTCTTTTAGCTTTATGTCAGAAGAACCGTCTGCAATACACAGTTCCCATACCGGATAGGTCTGAGCCAGTACGGATTCAATCATGGCAACGAGGAAATCTCTGTCAGGGTTATATACAGGTGTAATAATACTTATTTCAGGATTATAATCAAATTTCCTGTGTCTCTGTTGTTCCAGTTCTCTTTCATCAGGTTCATTTCTCTTTATCCATTCTTTATAAAGTTTTTCATTGTTTAATTCCAGTAAAAATTTTTCCCTTACTTTTCTTATAAAATCCCCGGCACTGCGGGTCTTTATATAAAGAATTGATTTTTTTATATATTTCACGGGATCTGTAATTAACTTCACGTAAAAATCAGGTAAAATCTTCATAGTGCCCTCTGACCGGATACGGCCAGTACCTCACCTATACCATCCAGAACCTTTTCCGGTGAAATTTTTTTAAGACACTTCAAATCAAAGGGACAGTCTTCGGGAAGTAATTTATAACATGGAGAACAGAAAGTATCTCTGTAAATAACAAGTGATTTTTCACCGTAAGGCTGCCATTCATGAGGCAGCACATGACCGCTGAAAATAATCAACAGAGGCACTCCGAGCACACCTGCTATATGACCGGGGCCGCTGTTATTTCCTATAAAAATATTACAATGTTTCAGAACTGACATAAACTGTTTCAAATCAAGTATTCCTGCAAGAGAAATGACATTATCTTTATAAACACTCAGAGCCATTATTTCTTCTATAAGGTTTATTTCCTCTTTTCCTCCGAATAAAAAGATTTTACCTTTATATTTTTTTGCAAGTAAATCAATAAGTGCAGCGAAATAAGAAGGAGGCCAGCACCTCATAGTAGTTCCTGAGCCGGGATGAATGGCTGCAATAAAAGAAGTCTCCATAATAATTGACTTTATATCTTCAGGTATATCTTCTTCAAAAGACAGTTCTGGTAAAATATATTCATAATTTATAGTATGAACAGAAGGAACGGACATAATCAGTTCACATAACTGAACAGAAATATGCGGTTTCCATAACTGTCTTGGCACATCTTTCAATATATCTCCGTTCAAACTTATATTGAGAGAAACGGAACAGTCTTTACTGCTGTATCCTGCCTTATATACTGCACCTGATATATTCAGAATTTCCCTGGTATCGCTGAATCTTCTGAGATCTATTGCGA
This sequence comes from Vulcanimicrobiota bacterium, assembly GCA_040217695.1. Lineage (GTDB taxonomy): Bacteria > Vulcanimicrobiota > SpSt-956 > SpSt-956 > JAKJGF01 > CALARM01. The sequence continues at coordinate 25,228 of JBEHWO010000009.1, forward strand.
GATCGAAATTCATTGAAAGAAGCGTTTCTTTTAATATCTCAAGCTCTGTTTTCTCAAGGAATTTTTCTCCCTTTTCCGATTTCTCATGAAAAAAATTGAAACATATAATATTATCTATTTCTTTAACAGTTTCCAGCAATGGTTTTGCCCATGGCCCGCAGAGCACGGTAATATGAGAATCGGGAAATTTCCTTCTGAGTATTTTAATTGCAGGCAAACCTAAAATAACATCTCCTATATGATCTAATTTAACAAGGAGAATTTTTTTAATAGATTCCGCTTTTATTCCTTTAACGTCAGGAGGTCTGAAGGTTTCATCAAGAAAAGGTTCATAATGTTTTATATATACAGGATCTTCCAGAATCAATTGTTCATAAACTGCAGGTTCAGCATATTCCCTCTGAAGACATGTAATATGTTCGGCGGAAATGGTACCAGAAATTTTTTTACTTATATTATTTATCCAGCATAAATCAGCAGCAGAAGAGGTATTTCTTTTAATAAATCTTTCCCGGAAAGACATATTTCCTCTGAAGAGAATCTTTTTATTTATAGAAGCACTATGACCTGTTTCAGTTACTGCTTTAATAATAACTCTGTATATTCTCCCGTCTTTTAAACCCTTTAATTCATGTACAAATGTAAATCCGGAACAGCCACTCTTTTGCACAGACGGATAGGCGAGAGCAACATCAGGCCTGGCCTGGCCGTATCTGGCATTGCCGAGGAACTGAGCTTCAAAATAAATTTCAATCCTCTCTATAGTCTTATTTGAAACAACCCAACCCGAAATCTCAAGGGAATCAAAAAAAATCTCCAGATTATCGCAGTGAATAATTATATTTTTTAATCTCTTTATATAAGTAATGAGAGGCCTTAAGAGTGATTTTATAAACATAATTTATTTAACAATCGTGACGCGTAACGCGTGACACGTAACGCGTGACGGGAGAGCTGTAATTTGTTATAAACTAACTATAAATGTTTATGCCCGGGTCAGTAACATTTGACATTACATTTCGTAAATTTTCTATCCCCGTCAGATAATTCCTTTTTTATAAGAAATTTTACTAAAAACTTGAATTTTTTTATTTTCTTATGTAATATGTAGTGAGTGGTGATCGGTGAGTCGTGAGTCGTGAGTCGTGAAAAGTGAGTATGCGAACCATGTTCGCCCGGGTACCGGCAAAAACATGCACTACGAACCAGGCATCACGCATTACGCATCACGCGTCACGATTATAACGCGTCACGATTATAATACATCACTATTCAGAAAGGATGTCATATGGATTTTTCGCTGTTAACCGGAGAAAAAGAAGAAGATCTCGGCATGGGAATACCTTATGAAAGATGGTCTTTATCAAATCTTCTGGAAAAATTATATTTTGTATATGATTTTTCAACGGTTCTCGAAGGGCCCGGAGACGGTATGGCCGGCATAAAAGGTCTGAACAGTATACCTCTGGCCGGGAGAAACTGCCATGTTTCAGTAATTCTTCCTTCTGAAAAACAGATTGAAATAGCCGGTTATGTTTACAGACAGCATAATATGGATGTAACCTTTAAGAAATCTGAAAATTTTGAAATGGATTATCCTGATAAATCCTTTGATTTTGTATGGAATTTCTGTGTTACTCATATTCTGGATTCGGAAAAAATCATAGATAACATGGTAAGAATTTCCAGTAAATACGTAATGATTATTGTACCGAACCTCCTTAACTACGGATTTTTGCTCCATAAAATAGACCACTTACTCACAGGGGAACCATGGATTCACGGAAATATAAATTATATGAATATACCAAAAATAAAAACTGCTCTTGAAAAACGGGGTATGTCAGTACAGCAGACCTTTCTTGTAGATATTCCTTTCTGGCCTGATATAGATAAACCTGTAGAGACGGTTATAGGTAATTTCATCCCCTTCCTGAAAAAATGGCTGAAGAAAAGAGCTGAAGAAAGATATAAAACATGCTCTCATAAATTTGACAACCTCCCCTATTTTACACATGACCCTGATTTCGAAAAACTCATGGGTAAATTGAGTTTTATAGAAAGATATTTTCCTGAATTTATCAGGGTATTATTTGCCCATCATAATGGAGTTATTGCCCGGAAATAATGAAACATTTTCACTCTCAGGAAACAGATAACACTTTAAGCTGCAGTATCGGCATAATGGCCTATAATGAAGGAGCCAATATAGGTCATCTGCTCAAATCACTTACAAATCAAAAACTGTCCTCTGTCACCATAAAAGAAATCATAGTCATAGCAAGCGGCTGTATTGACAATACAGAAGAAATAGTAAAAAATTATATACCCTTTGACAGCAGAGTACGTCTTATAGTTCAGAAAGAACGGAAGGGAAAGGCTTCGGCAGTAAACCTGTTTTTACGTGAAGCTACAGAGAAAATCCTTGTTCTGGAGAGTGCAGACACTCTGCCCGGAGAAGATACAATAGAAAAGCTGGTAATGCCCTTTTCAGACAGTAATACAGGCATGACCGGAGCTCATCCTGTTCCAGTGAATAAAAACAATGATTTTACAGGTTTTGCCGTACATCTCCTGTGGGAATTACATCATCAGCTATCACTTTATTACCCGAAAATGGGTGAGTTAATAGCATTCAGAAATATATTCTATAAAATTCCAGAAAGTACTTCCGTAGACGAAGCGTCAATAGAACCGCTTGTAAAAGGACAGGGATTTCAAATACTATATGTGCCTGAAGCTATTGTAATCAATAAAGGTGCCGAACATATAGCCGATTTTATAAGAGTAAGAAGAAGAATATTTGCAGGTCATCTGGCTATAAAGAAAAAATTCGGTTACGAAGTATCTACAATGAAAGTCACCAGAATTTTGAAGATTCTGCTCAAGAGCTACAATAAATTCGGCCTGAAAAAATCACTCTATATACCTCTTGTAGCAGCAGTGGAATGTTATGCCAGAATTCTCGGTATGATAGATTATTATATATATAAAACAGAATTTGCAGTATGGGAAATAGCTACGACAACTAAAAATTTGCTTCAGTAATTTCCAGAAGCTGTAGAGAGCCGTCTGTATATATGATATAATAAGTGAGTAGTGAGTAGGGGCGTTTTATAAAACGCCCTGTGAGAAAATACGAATCACGCATCATGAACCACCCGTCACGCGTCACGCGTCACGCCAATAAAGGAGACTTATAAATGCTCATAGAACCAAGAGGTCCTGTAGAACATTTTTTATGGGGAAAATTCATAATATGCGGTAAAGAACACAGCAGCACCGTAGGTGCCGGTAAAGATATAAGACTTATAGGGAAAGAAGTTACAAAATGGGAAGAAAGAAAAGGTCATCGTATCAATGCATCTATGATAACAGGCGTAATGAATAAAAATATTGACATTTTAATAGTAGGAATAGGAGTGGAAGGTAATATAGAATTTCCTGAAGAATTGAAAAGTTCCATCATAGAAAATGGTATAAAAGAACTTATAGTAGAAAAAACTCTAAATGCATGTAAAATATACAATAAATTATTCAATGAAGGTAAGAATGTAGCTCTCCTGGCCCATGGAACATGTTAAAATTACATGAAGCTTTAAAGAAAATATACATTCTACCAGATGAGAATCTATTCCTCCCGTAGAAACTGTTCCTCCCGTAACGCGTAACGCGTTACGATTCCGCTATAAATACATTAATCCGTATTTATCAATACTCAGTCGGTGCCATGTCAGTTCCGCATACAGGGCATATTACTCTGACGTTATTATTATTTATCTTTTTATAAACATAATCTTTTTTTCCGACAGGACAGTATGATAAACTGCGCATGTAAGGATGGCCGTCTTTCCCGGGTTTCAGTAAAGTATTCAAACTATCGGGATAACATCCATAGTCCATTTTATACATACTGAGAGCTGTAAGAATATTTTTGATGCCACAGGTGCAAACATCTTTCTGCGCATCAGCTCTTTTCCCCTGATAATAAGCCACATCCTGTTCAAGAAGAGATTCAAGTTTATCCAGTCCTCCCTGTTTTGAGGCAAGTTCCAGAGCTTTCGAATTACATTGTGAAGCTTCACTGTATTTCCCCTGCTGCATAAGCTCTTTACTCCTGTAATACCAGTACTCCCATCTATTCTGATCTACAGTATTACCCTGAGTATTACCCTGAGTATTACCTGAAGTTTTACCGGAAGCCTGTAAAGCTTTCTGTTTATAAGTTGCAGCGGTGCTGTTACCGGGGTCGAGATTCAAAACCAGATCATAGCATATAATGGATTTACTATAATTGCCAAGTGCATAATAAGAATTCCCTTCATTACATAATGCTCTGATATTTTGCGGATCAAGCCTCAGGGCGCCGTCATAATATTCGATTGCTTCTTTATATTTTCCCTGTGAATACAGCTTATTTCCGTAATCAACAAGTTCATCCGCAGTCTGGGCATTGACAGGTAAAAGAGTTAATAAAAATAAAAACAAATAAAGTAATAAACCTGTTTTAAAATTCATAATCTTCTCATCTCCTCATGTGAATATTTTATATATAGTGTATTTCATAACTTATTAGGATTTAAGTAACGTAACAGGTAAACTTGTAACCATTTATGAATTATTTATATGAGAATCCTTCACATTACGCATTACGAAGTTATTATTTATGGATAGTTATTAAACTGACTGTAGTTATTCGATTTTATTCAAAGAAATTCCTTCTCTTGAAGTATTTATGATCAACTCTGTAAAATTCTTCAGCCTTTTATTATAAGTTAAATCAAGCATATATTCTGCATTAAAATTCGAAAGAGATCGGAAGAGTGAACCTTTTATATCAGATTCATCTTTTGCAAATTCAGAGAGCATGTTTTTTACTTTTTTTCTCCTGAGATTTCCTTTATGAGATAGAGGGCAGAAACAGCATGTAACTGGAAATCCTTTTTCAAGAGCATATCTTCTTATTTTTTCTTCTTCTACATACATTAAAGGTCTTATAACTTTAAATTTTTCAGACCCTCCTTCAAAAATCGGGAGCATCGTTTCAATCCTGCCGTTATACATCATTGAAAGTAATACTGATTCAATAAAATCATCTCTATGATGTCCCAGGGCTATCTTCTGACAGCCATGCATATCTGCCTGCCTGTAAAGAATAGCTCTTCTCTGTCTTGAACAATAAAAACATCCGTCTTCAGATTTTTCTCTGTCATTAAAAACAGTTTCATAAATATCACTTTTTATTACCTGATAATCATATCTGTTTTCTTCCAGCCATTTTACAATCGGATCAACAGAAAATCCCGGGAAACCCGGATGGACAATATAAACAGAAAGGGAAAATTCGACAGGAGCACGTTTCTGAAGGCGGGAAAGGACATCAAGCATTGTAAAAGAATCTTTACCGCCTGAAAGGGCTACAAGAATTTTGTCTCCATCTTCTATCATGTTATAATCTCTGATAGCACATCCTATTTTTCTGTATATATTCTTCATGTATGACATATAATCGTAACGCGTAACGCGTAACGCGTGACGGGTGGTGCGTTACGCGTAAATTTCACTCTTCCCCCTTCACGACTCACGACTCACTTTTCTTAAAAACTATAGTAAAAGTACTTCCCTGATTTTCTTCAGATTTTATCTGAAAAGTCGCTTTATGGGCATCCAGAATTTTCCGGCAAATCCTTATTCCCAGACCTGTCCCCATTTCTTCTTCTGTACCGGATGTGGAATAAACCTTTCCTTCTCCGAGCAGTTCTTTTATCTTGGCCTCTGACATTCCTACACCGCTGTCTTTTATGTATAATATAAAATTACTTTCTTCTTCTTTTGCAGAGACTTCGATATTACCTCCTCTGGGAGTAAATTTAATAGAATTACTTATCAAATTTGTAATAACCTGGGAAATTTTGTTTACATCGAAAGAAAGGATAAAATTTTCCGGCACATTATTTATTAAAGATATATTTTTCCCATCTGCCGTAAATTTATGAAGTTTTATAATTTCATCTGTTAATTCCTTCAGACGACACTCGTCAATATTCAGGGCAAACGTATCGGATTCCTGAAGAGCCAGTGTAAGAATATCCTTTACATATTGAAGCTGTTTCTGGGCTGCTTTGTTAATTATATCAATCAATTCCTTCTGAATATCATTCATGGGATTGGAAAAATCTCTGTTCAGAAGTAAACCGGAACTGTTTAAAATACTTGTAAAAGGTGAGAGCAGGTCATGGGAAACTATATGTAAAAAATCATTTTTTAATTTATTCAATCTCTTTAATTCATCTTCCCTGTGTTTTATCCTGAGGGATGTTCTCACTCTTGCTTTAAGCTCGGTTTCTGAAACTGGTTTTTTAATATAATCTACGGCTCCCAGGTCCAGCCCTTTTTCCACATCTTCATCCTGAATCCTGGCAGACACAAGAATTATCGGAATATCTCTGGTTTTATTATTATCTGAAAGTATTTTACAGACTTCGAGGCCATCCATTTCCGGCATCATTATATCGAGTAAAATAAGATCAGGAAGTTCTTTCAGGGCAAGCTTTACAGCATCTTTACCGTTATCGGCTTTTATCAGTTCATATTTATCTTCAAGAATTAATTCCAGTAAAAATATATTTGCCGGTTCATCATCAACTATTAAAATCTTATCTTTACCATCCATTCATTTACCTCTCTCATTATTAAATTTATCATACTGATAATCCCCCTGAAGCCGGCCGGGATTTATATGAGAATCGTGACGCGTAACGCGTGACGGGAGGAACATCTCTCATACTTCGTTGTGACCGAAACGGTCATGGCCGTTTTCAGGATTAAAAGATTACCGGGAACAGGAATTAGACCAATCATCCCGGTAATCCCATAAATCCTGTAAACCCCGGTCAAATTTTAAAATAAGGAATAATAAAAGAAAAAGTAGAACCCCTTCCCTGTTCACTTTCCACCTGTATATTACCCTGTAGCAGTATGGCAAGTTTTTTACTGATTGTAAGACCTCTTTTTATTCTCTTATAACCTGTTAACTGTCCATTATCGAAATCTTTAAAATCATCGTATATAAAATCTAAATTCTCTGAAGATATACCTGTCCCTGTATCATGAACAGAAAAAATGACAGCTTCATCCTTCATGGATATTTTTAGTTCAATCTCACCTGAAGAAGTAAATTTTACAGCATTTGCCAGAAAATTTACAAGTATCTGAATAATTTTTTTTCTGTCGGAAAAGATCGAAACAGGTAATCCCTTATCTCTAGTTATAATGAAACGTATATCATCTTTCTTAATATTTCTTATAAAACCTTCTATATCGGCAATCATATCTTCAAGGGAAAATATTTCAAGAATTAATTCTGTTTTCCCAGCCTCAAGTGTGGCCAGTTCAAGTATATGATCAATACAGTCAAGAAGTCTTGTCCCGCTTTCATTTATCATAGACAGACCTTTAATCTGTTTTTCATTTAAATTATCTGCATATCTGGTCATTAATATCTTCGAAATGCCAAGGATGGAATTCATAGGTGTTCTGAGCTCATGAGATATACTCGACAGAACCTGGCTTTTAACACGATTCACAACCTCCGCCTGTTCTTTTGCCTCCCTTAATTCTTCCTCCATTTTTTTCCTGTCTGTAATATCTTCTTTAATAGCCAGGAAATGTGTTATATGACCACTGGCATCCCTGAGGGGCGAAATAGATGCAAACTCCCAGTAAAATTCTCCGTTTTTCTTTTTGTTATGAAATTCACCTCTCCATTCATGTCCTGCTCTTATAGTTTCCCATAAAATCTTATAGACATCAGGATGGGTTTCACCTGATTTTAATATATTCGAATTTTTTCCTTTCACTTCTTCCGGTGTATAACCTGTAATTTCAGTAAATTTCCTGTTTACATATTCAATATGACCGGAAGTATCGGTAATAACAATAGAACTCGGACTCTGTTCCACTACAGATGACATGGCTCTCTCTTCAATAGAATTATCCAGTAAATACCTGCCTTCCACACGGGAAAGTGACTTGATGAGACTGCTTTTTATCTCAGGTATTTCTTTTTCCAGTTCTGAAAGGAGTTTTTTTATCATAAATCTTCTGGAATTATGACTGTCACAGCCGGGGCATTTACAGAATATGACAGGAAATTCTTTTTTCACGGCATATTCAGCAGTATATTTTTCTTCTACATAAACCAGAGGTCTTATAACAATATTTCTTCCGTCATCAGAATATAATTTTGCCGGCATAGCTTTTATCTTTCCTATAAAGAACTGATTAAGTAAAAGGGTTTCAATAAAATCATCCATATGATGACCCAGGGCTATTTTATTACATTTAAATTTAACTGCTACATCGTAAAGAATACCTCTTCTGAGACGGGAACAGAAAGAACAGTAACTGTTTCTTTTCATTTTTGCTTTTATAATATCCAGGATACAGGTTTTTTCTATATGATACTCATATCCCATTTCTTTCAGTGCCTTCTCAAGAATATCTGTTCTGTAACCTTCATATCCCGGATCTATATTAACTGCCATCAATTCATATTTAAAAGGCACCTTCTGTCTCAATATATTTAACAGATGAAGAAGAGACCAGCTGTCTTTTCCTCCTGACAGACCAACCATAATCCTGTCGCCATTTTCAATCAAATTAAATTTTTTATTTGCTTCCCCTATTTTATAAAGGATCTTTTTCTCAAGTTTATCCATAGATGAATTATATCATAATTTACACTTCCATGACGAGTATTATTTATGCCGGTGTATTTTAAGAATTTAAATTTTCGTGACGCGTAACGCGTAACGAGTGACGGGTTTAATCCCTGCGCATCACGCATTACGCTTTACGCAATACGAAGTCATTATTTATAAAATTACAGGTTATTTTACATATACATATGGAAAAAGAAATCCGTCACAGAATATTCAGAGTAAAAAGCAGGTAAAATCCAGTTTTTTCACTATTCACTATTCACTTTTCACGACTCACGACTCACGACTCACTACTCACTATCCGATTTTACAGAAAAATTATTACAATTTTCTTTTAAAAATTATTCTATTTAATATTAAAATATGCTAAAATTATAAAATGAAAATTTTGACAGTATCATAGATTTTATGTAAAAACAATTTTACATAGATTATGTGATGCTTTTTGCATTATTTAACAGCCATAAGGGGGGTGTAATACCCGGAAAAACATACCAACGGGTATAATTAGTTGAATTCTCCTAATAACACAATCGAACAAGATAATAACAATAATTTTGCAGAAGATAACAGTGAAAGCACTGTTATAGAAAAAAAAGCTCATATCCGAATAAGAGGTTCTATGAGAACCGATGTCGGGAAAGTACGTGATTTGAATCAGGATAGTATGCTTACAATGCAGCTTACTATGAATGAATGTTCCGAATTTATTCAGCCCCGTTTATTTATAGTAGCGGATGGTATGGGAGGCATGTCTGACGGTGAAGTAGCAAGTTCCATGGCCATAAGATATGTGGCGGAAAAAGCTTCGGAAAGTCTTCTTGACAGATCATGTAATTTTCCTATTGATGCGAAAATTCTATCGGGAGCACTGGAATATGCGAATGAAAAGGTTTATAACTATGCTCATGAAGATCCTTCCAGGGAAGGTATGGGGTCAACCATAACAGCTGCTTTACTTATAGGGAACAGATTACTTATAGGCCATGTGGGGGATACGAGAGCCTATATTATTAACACAGAAGAGATAAGGCAGATAACAGAAGACCATTCCCTTGTAACACGTCTTCTGAAAATGGGCCAGCTTACACCGGAACAGGCAGAGAATTATCCTCATAAAAACCTTATATACAGGAGTCTCGGTCCGAATCATCCTGTAGAAATCGCTACCTATGAAGAACGTCTTAAACCGGGTGATATTGTTTTAATATGCTGTGACGGAATGTGGGACTATTTTCCAAATGAAGAACTTCAGTCCATAGTAACATCTTCCACCGATTTTGATAAAATTACAGCACAACTGGTAGATCTGGCAAATGAAAGAGGAGGGAAAGATAATATAACGGTAATTATCTTTCAGCTCGTCTGTATTAATAAAGAGTGAATAGTGAGTGGTGAACAGGCGAACACAGTTCGCCCGGTACCGGTGAAAACACGCATTACGATAATAATGAACATTGAGTTAACTCAATGTTCATTATTATTTTCTGTAACTATTCTGAATAAATGCTCAAAATTATCTTTACCAGAAAGAAGAGCTTCTTTTTTTGCCTTATCACAGGAACATAGTTCATGCCAGTCTATGTCAGTTTTATCCATAAAAGCCATCTTACCTCCCGCAGTTCTGCAGACAGCCCATCCTGCTGCAATATCCCATATATGGCCTCTCATTATGGCTCCTATGGCCGAACCTCCTGCTACATAGCACATATGGGCAGCTATACTTCCCATAGACCTGGTTTTACCGGGAAATTTTCTCAGATCAAAAACACGATGGGCATAAGAAGGAACAGCAAGGAAGGAATTTTCATCAATAACAGCGTGAGAGATATTCAATTTCTGTTTCCGTAAATACGTATGTTCTCCGTCAGAATAATAAAGCTCATCTGTAACAGGCATATAAAAAGCTCCGTAAACAGGCATATAATTTACGAGAACCCCTATGGAAATGCCCCATACAGGAAGGCAGCAGGAAAAAGATGCAGTTCCGTCAAGAGGATCTACTGCCCATATAATCTGATCTGGTTTCGGGACAGGTTTCCCTGACATTTCTTCACTTAAAACAATATGGGAAGGATATTTTTCGCGGATTTTATCTGTTATAAATTTATCCAGTAATAAATCCGCCTCTGTTACAGGAGTCCTGTCAGGTTTTTCACTGGCTTTTACCCTGCCGAAATAAGACAGGGCAATTTTGCCGGACTCTATGGTTAAATCTTTAAGGAAATTTATATCTACCATAATTATATCGTGATGCGTGATGCGTGATGCGTGATGCGTGATGCGTGATGCGTGATGCGTAATGCGTGATGCGTAAATTTCACCCTTCACTTTTCACTTTTCACTTTTCACTATCTAAATATACTCAAACATAGTTTCTCTCTCTTCACCTTTATTGGGAACAGGAACAAAACCGTTTTTCTTTGCAATATCAGAACCTTCGTCACTGTATATAAAATCTATAAAATCTCTGAGAGGCTTTCTGGCATATTTACTTATATACATATAATAGGGACGAAGAACGGGATATTTACCTGTCTGAGCATTTTCCACAGACGGCGTTAGATATTCTCCTCCCTTTTCTTTTGCCACTGCAAGAGATTTTGTGCTGTTATCCTGATAGTTCATGAAGAAATACCCTATGGCATTTTTATTCTGTGCAATTTCTTTGACTATGTCTTCAGGTGTTTTAAGAACTCTGATATTGGAAGGAAGTTTATTCATATCAACATTTTTGCTTATATCTATGAACTTTTCAAGAAAATAATCATATTCTCCCTGAGGAATTTCTCTGTACAGAACCGCTATCTCTCCGTCTTCTCCGCCGACATCCTTCCAGTTTGTAATCTTACCTGAAAATATATCTTTAATCTGATCCTTATCCAGTTTTTCAACTTTATTACCGGGATTTACAGACACACAGTAAATATTAAAACCTACATAAAATTCCCCTACGTCAATATTTTTTTCCTTTGCTTTTAATATCTCTTCAGTACTTATTTTTCTTGAAGACTCGGCAATATCCACTTTACCTTCAAGAAAATCTTCTATACCTTTTTTACTTCCCGTTGATAAAATTTCAATCTTTGTACCGGTATTTTTCTTCATATAAGCTTCTGCCCAGGCTTTACTGAGCTCACTTATACTGATGGAGCCACCTATGAGGATATCTCCTTCACTTCCGCCGCCTGTCTGACATCCGTAAAAAAGTAAAGAGAAAACCAGGAGTAATACATATAAAATACGCATAGAAATAAATACCTCTTTCATAATAAATTTTATACAGACCATCATTTATAGGTAATCAGGATTACCGGCCTGATCATAGGCATCCTTACGTGTTACGAGAACCTGTATCTATTTATAGTGAAGTTCATAACTATCTATAAATAATAATCTCGTAATGCGTAATGCGTAATGCGTAATGTGCAGGGATTGAACCCGTCACGCGTTACGCGTTACGCGTCACGAGAGCAGTTATGTGTTATTTATGCTCACCACAGTAATTATATATGTCCCGTAAAAATTTCCATACCGGTTATAATTATCTCAAAAACAAATAGTTTGTCAAGCATATATAGTGTTTTTTTACGACAGATAGATTCACTTTTACTGAAAATTATAATTAATTTCATCTATCTATCAATCAGTGAAAAGTGAGTGAGAAACAATGAAAAGCAAGTAAAATCTCGTTTTTTTTCCACTTTTCACTTTTCACTTTTCACTCCGAATATTCTGCAATGAATTTCTTTTTCCATTCTATATAAATTCACCTGTCATTTTCAAAGACACTCCTTTTTTATTTATGTTCTTCATGGTATAATAAAAATTACATAAATTAAAGAGACGGAGGTTAGGGTTATGAAAAAGAAAATATCTGTTTTTCTGGCATGTTTCTTTTTATTTTTAACTTTATTTTATTATTTCAGTATTAAAGACAACATATGTTATGGTGCAAAATTGAATGTACTTACAATAAACTCATTCAATCTTAACCCTGATATACCTGAAATAAGTTATATAGGCTCATCTTTTGCCGATATGACAATAACAAGACTCTCGCAGATAAAAAATATAAACCTCATAGAAAGAACATACCTGGAAAGAGCCAAGAAGAAACTCGGCATTAAACCCGGCGATTTGATTACAAAAGAAATAGCTGTCAGAATAGGTGATCTCCTGGATGCAGACATAGTAGTTCTCGGGACAATACAGACACTTACAAAAGATACCTTTAAAGTAGGTTCTCAAATAATGGATCTCAGGAAGGAAGATAAAAAAGGAGAAGTTTTTACAAGTGATCCGATAAATATTAAAGATGGAATAGAAGGTATAGAGAAAAGCGAAAACATAGAATGTGTAAACAGATTACAGGGTGAAATAGCTCAGTTTATAACAAAATCCATACCGGTAACACTTACAGAGGAACAGGTAACAAAAGTAAACAAAGACTATACCAGATCGGGCCCTGCTTATGTATGTTATGCCCGGGGACGTGAGTTTTATCTTAAATACAGAGACTCAGATAATAACAGAGCCATAGAATTCTTTAAGAAAGCCATAGAGATTGATCCGAATTATGCTCTTGCATGTGCCGGTCTGGCAGATGCTCTTGCGTATAAAGGTGCTTACTTTAAAACAGGTGATAAAAATACGCTGAATGATTCCTTAAATGCAGCACTGAAAGCTATTAATCTGGATTCCGAACTGCCTGCAGCCTATAAGAGTCTTGGCAATGTATACACCTTCCAGGGTATAATCGAATATGATAATGACAGAGAAGATAAAGCAGAAGAATTATGGGATAAAGGAATAGATAGTTATAACACGGCACTGGAATTCAATAAATGTTACATAGAAGCTTATATAAATCTTGGCAGGATATATGTATTTAAAAAAGATAGAAAAAAAGCATTAAGTTATTTCGAGAAAGCTTATGATACAGGCGGAGCCACTTCTCCGGAGGCAATATTTTTCCTGGCCCATACCGGCGCAATTGACGGAAATCCTGAAGAAGCCATAGAGAAGTTTAAAAAAGTAATTACCCTGTCAGAGGATATAAAAAGCCCTGACAGTCCTTTTGTGATAGAATCCCGTATATATCTGGGTCTCTGTTATGCAGAACTGAATGATTATGACATAGCCCTGGAAGAAATTGAGAAAGCAAAAGCAATGGATCCGCAATATCATCTTATTTACTACGGACTGGGACGTATTTATGCAAAGAAGGGAGAATATAACAGAGCAAAAGAAGCATTTGAAATTTATCTCACAAAAAAACCTGAAGGTAAACTGGCCAAAGAAGTCAGAGAATTATTGAAAAAAATCAATGAAATTAATGAAGAACAATGAGAAAGGGGAACATTCATGAAAAAGCATTTAATCGTAAAGCTTATTCTTACATGTATTATTGGCTCAATTATGATTATAACCGTGTCCGGATGCGGTGCTCTCATAGGTCTTATAACTACCGTCTTTAGTTCTGAAGCAGGCTTTGCCTGTATACCTCTTCTTTCGGATGAAAAAATTTCATCATCTCAGACAGGTACTGCCGGCATGATAGTCATAAAAGATGACCCTTCGAAAATCAACTGGCAGGGTAATAAATATGCGCCTCTAAACGATGTTACTATCCATCTGGAAGGTACGGATAAAATAGCAGTGACTGATGAAAAAGGTTATTTCCTGTTCAATGAAATACCTGACGGCATAAGAAAACTTACTGCAGAAAAATCCGGGTATATATCGGTAATACAGGAAGTTCCCGTAGGTAAACCGGAAGCTGAAAGCACTGTACCCGAGCAATTCTTCATATCTCCGTCCAGGGATAATCAGATTACTATTGTTCAGAAAAACTCACATCAGTTTTACAGCTACGGGAAAACCGGCGATACAGTAATGGAAACAGAAGATGTTACATGGAGACTGTACGATGCGGAACATGGAGAGGAAAATTTAATCGGTGTTGTTGATTCCAATACAGGATTAATCTGGTATATAAGAAATAAAAATGCTCAGGGACAGGATAAATATGTTACTGTAGATCCGGGAAGCGGTTTATTGACTTCAATAACAAATTATCTGAACAATGAAACACCTGTAGGCGGAAGGCCCGGCATTACACTCACAGGAAACTATCCTCTTTTCGTAGAAATAGAGTCTTATATGAATAAAGCTCCGGAAAAAAAAGCTAACAGCCTCGTAATTATAGTTCCTGACAGCGGTTCTTTAGAGGGAAAGGTATATGCAGATTACAAACCTGTGTCAGGTGTAAAGGTTGAAATCACAGGTACATCCTATTTTACCGTAACAGATAGTGACGGCCATTATTACTTACCTGAAGTACCCACAGGTACCGTAACTGTTGTTGCTCAGTATCAGAGCCAGAGTGCTTCCAATATAACAAAAATAAATGCCGGAACCACAACAACACAGGATCTCAATCTCACGTCCACTCCGGGTTCGAAATTTATATACCGCGGAACCATAGGAGAAAGTACCGTCTCAGGGAATGATAACAGTCACCTGAACAGACCGGAAGGACTTGCAATCGATAGCACAGGTAATCTTTATATAGCAGATGCCTTTAATAACAGGATACAGAAGTTTGATATAAATAATAATTATACAGGCACTATAAACAGCGCCGGAGGGATCAGTCTGTATAATCCGGCAGGACTCGCCGTAGATTCTCAGGATAACCTCTATGTATCAGACGGGCCTAACCACAGGATTATAGTATTTGATAAAAACGGGAATGTTCTCCGTATCCTGGAGAATAAGGACGGCCAACTTTTCAATGAACCTCTTGATGTAGCAGTAGATTCTTCGGGGAATATATTCATAAGCGATTATAGAAATTTCCGTATAAGTAAAATAGATGCAGGAGATAATCTTGTACAGACAACAGGTTCGGCGAATGCGAGTGATATTAATTATTATTTCGGTTCTTTTGCTCCCGACGGTCTGGCAATTGATAAAAACAATAATATATATGCCGGTGACAGTTATCAAAATCACAGGATTCAAATATACGATTCATCCGGTAAATATGTTGCAACAATAGGTGAACCGGGGAAAATGGGAAGTGATAATTATCACTTTTACAGACCTGGAGATATAGCTTTTGACGGGAATGAAAATATATTCATAATAGATGCCGGAAACCACAGGGTTCAGGTCTATGACCGTAACAGAACATATATAGATACTGCAGGAGTAACAGGCATATCAGGAAATACAAATGATAAATTTAACACCCCTATCGGTATAGCCGTAAACCCTGTTAACGGTAAGATCTATATTTCAGACACATTCAATCACAGAGTTCAAATTTTCACAAGATAAGGAGAAAGAGTAACGGGTGCACTGTTTCCCGTTACTCTTATTATTTAATGAAGAAAATCTTACTCTTTACCTGGGTATTTATTCTGTCTGTGATTTCAAATTCATGGAGTCAGAAACTTGAACTTGTAACACAGTCAGGCCATTCTGATTCGGTATGGGTCTGTTCCTTCAGCCCTGACGGCAGATTTCTGGCAAGCGGAAGTATTGACGGAACAGTAAAACTATGGGATGTAAAGACAGGAAAAGAACTTAAAACCTTTTACGGAAGCTCTGAAAGTATTGTGTCTCTCTGTTTCAACGCAGACGGTACTATGCTTGCAGGAGGCAGTTCATGCGGCACCATAACACTCTGGTCCGTCACAGACGGCACAGTGATTTCCGAAATAAAAAAACCTGATACAGTAATAGAATGCCTTTCCTTCAGCCATGACGGTAAATTACTTGCCTGCGGAGGACATAAAAATGGGGTCATAAATATTCTGGATACGGAAACATGTAAAGAGGTTTTTACCATTGCCGGTCATTCTAAAACAGTGTTATCATTAAAATTTTTCCGGAAAGAAAAAAAACTGGCAAGTGCAGGTAAAGACGGAACAATAAGATTATGGGATCTGAATAACAGGGGAAAAGAAATATCTGTTTTCCATGTTGATGCACCTGTATATTCAATTTCTTTAACATCAGACGAAAAATATCTCGCATGCGGAAGTGAAGATAAAAAAGTCACTCTATGGGACATGTCTTCAGGAGAAAAGGTCTTTTCTCTTTCAGGTCATTCGGAACCGGTATTGTCTGTGTCTTTCTCTCCCGGCGGGAAAATGCTGGCCAGTGCAGGCCAGGATAAAAAGATTATACTGTGGGACAGACTTGGCGGCAGAGAAATATTTAAAGTCGAATCCTTCCCTTATCCTGTAGAATCTGTATGCTTCAGTCCTGACGGTATGATACTTGCAATTGCATGTGATGATAACATGGTAAGACTGTGGGATATAAGCACGATAGACCCGCGGGGAGACATAAATTCACAGATAAGACATCTGACAGGGAAATCCAGTTACATATCATCGGTCACATTCAGTCCTGACGGAAAAATCCTGGCCTCTATCATAAAGAGATATATATTCAATCCTGACTATAATATATCGGGAAAATATAAATACGGAAAAGAAAAAAGCTCTGTCATGTTATGGGATTTAGAAACAGGAAAAGCTCTTCCTCCTCTGGAAAAAACAGATGAACATTTCCAGGATCCCTATACAGAAACAGGAGCTTTAACAGAGTCAATAGTATTCAGTCACAGCGGGAACATACTGGCATGTGCAAGTTCTTCTTCGGTAAAACTATGGGATATAAAAACAGGTAAATTATTAAAAACCATAGAAGATAAAGAACATTATATTACTTCTGTGGCATTTACCGGCGATGACAGAATTGCCACAGCATGCACAAACACGGTCAAAATCCATGATCCCGGCAGAAATAATATATCACTGATTGTAAAAGACTTTCCCGGTATTGTAAAATCTCTATCATTCGGCAACAATCTCATGGCTGCAGGTATGATGAGAAATGAAATCTTCAGCAAGAATAGAACAACAATAAGCCTGAGGGATATAAAAACAGGAGAAGAGATACATAACATTGAAACAGGCGATAAAAAAGAGGTAAATACTTTTCTCACATTCAGTCGTGACGGGAAATTTCTGGCAGCAGGCAGTGACGACAGGAGAGTAATATTATGGGAAACAGACCGGTGGAACGAAATTTTACAGATTGAAGGGTTACCTCCTGTATCATTCAGCAGTGACGGAAAAATTCTGGCATGTTCGGATGTAAATAATGGTATAAAATTACTGGATGTAGCGACAGGAAAAGAAATTTTAACGATGAAAGGCCACTCAAAAAAAATTAATTCTATTTCATGGTCACAGTCAGGAAAAATACTGGCAACAGGCGGAGATGATATGAAAATAAAACTGTGGCATACCATTTCCGGTAAAGAGGCGGGAACAATCATATCAATAGATGAGAACGACTGGGCTGTGATACAGGAAGACTGCAGATTTGACGCAACAGCAAAAGGTATGAAATCAATACATTTTGTCATAAAAAATATGCCTGTAATGTTATTTCAGTTAAAAAACTGCTATTACGAACCGGGATTACTTGCGAAGATAACAGGATTTAACAGCGAACCATTCAGAGAAATAATCTCTCTCAAAGACCTGAACATTTTTCCTGATATAAAAGTAGAACTTCCGGGAAAAGATAAAAAGCTTACGGTAAAACTGTTTGATCAGGGAGGAGGTATAGGTAAAGTTCAGATATATCTGAATAATATAGAAATAGGAACCAGTGAAGGTAAAAATATAATAAATATCGATCTTTCAAATGTTTCTTTTTTACAGGACGGGACAAATATTATTACAGTAACAGCCTGGAACAGAGAAGGTTACCTCTCTAACGGAGGAATTGAATTCCCGTGGATAATAAGTGATGAACAGCGCCTGTAACAAATTACCGGCGTGAGCCCGGACTAAGGATCTGGCAGGAAATAACTACATCATAGTTATAGTTTATATCGTGACGCGTAACGCGTAACGCGTGACGCGATGAGATTAATTGTTCTAAAAAGTTGCCGGAGTTGTTTTTCTTGCAGTCCTAAGTACCGCAGCAGATAGATTAGTAACCAGAACCTTATTTATCGTAACGCGTCACGAGACTTTATATGTATTATTTATGCTCACCCCAGTAATGCCATTGTAATTAACGCGTGACGGGCAACGAGAAACTATCAGAGTCCTATTACATCAGGCGGAAGATTCTCAGGCGGAGGATTCGCAGGCGGAGGATTCGCAGGCGGAGGAATATAAGGTACCGGCGGAGGACTGTAAGGAGTCGGAGCCGGTTTATGAGATTTCTTCTCAAGTTCATCTATCTCATGACGAAATTTTTTTATTTCCTGCTCAAAATTACCTTCCGGGAACAATTTTTCAACTATGCCACACGTATCTTTTGCATTCTTAAGATCATTTTTTTTAATAAAAAATTTTATTTTTGTGATATAACACCTGGCAAGTCCTTCCTTTGCCGGCATATTATTTTTATCCAGTTTCAGGGCATTATTATATGCTTCAAGAGCACCGTCAATATTTTTATCCGTATATGCCAGGGCCGTTTTCAAATAACATTCCAGAAACAGAGCCTTTACTTCTTCCCCTTTTTTCTCACTGTCAGGTAAGGTCTTCAATAATTTTACGGCATTAAGATAATCTTCATTTTTCAAATAACATCTGACCAGACCTTTTTTTGCCTGAATACTGGTTTCATCCAGTTTTAAAACACTGTGAAAAGTATCTTCTGCTTTTTTTAAATCCTTATTTTTAAAATAAATCTCTCCGAGTTTTATATATTGCTCTGCAGCTTTTTTATTTTCAGGAATTTGTTCATAAGAACGGGCAATTTTAGCAATAAGCTCAGGATCACCGGGTTTTTCTTCCAGAAGACATTCAAAACATCTGACAGCATAAGAATAACCGCCGGAGTTGTAAAAGCTTTCACCCCATGTGAGATAATTCTCTGAAGTTCCTCCTTTATGAGTGATAATTTTATCAAGTTCCCTTCCTGCTTCTTCAATTTTTTTCTGAGCCATATAGGCCTGTAAAAGTATTTTATGAGCTTCTTTATTATCCGGATTTAACAGTAAAGCTTTATTGCATAAATCTGCAGCGATTGAAAAATTTTGGCTGGACAGGTGTTTTTCTGCCATACTTACATATCTTTCCTGGTTATTAAAATAAAATTTCCACAGTACCAGAATACCTGTCAGTAAAACAAGAGAAATAATAACAGGAATAATTGTGTTACCCTTTCCTTTATTCTTCCGGGACGGAGGTATGGCGGTAATCAACGGACCTGCAGGTTCATGGCTATTTTCTTTAATTTCAACTTCATATTTTTCTATATCTTCTTTTAACAGATTATCTTCATCTGTAACCGTATGAACCTTACCATGTTTTTCTTCTTCATATGCTTCAATAACTTTTTTCATTTCCTTCGCACTTTTATATCTATCTTTCGGCGCCATAGAAAGTGCTTTCATAACTATATCTTCCAGTTCCCGGGACACATCGGGATTGATTGCTCTCAGGGGTTTGAAGGAGAAAGGCACTACAGGCATTTCACCTGCCAGTAAACAGTGCATTGTAGCGCCAAGGGAATAAATATCAGATGCAGGTACAGGTTTACCGTAAAAGAGTTCTTCTGCAGCAAAAACAGGTGTTCCCACTGAAGTTTTAGTAGTCTGACTGTCAGGCAGAACCCTCCTTGCTATGCCGAAATCTATAAGCATGATTTTTCCGTCGCCATTTTTAATCATTATATTGGCAGGTTTTAAATCTCTGTACACTACGGGAGGAGACTGGGAATGAAGATAATCCAGAGCTTCCAGGATCTGCTTTGACCATTCAAGAACCTTATCTTCAGGCACTCCTACGGGGAAATACCCCTGAATAACTGTTTCAAGGTCTTTGCCGTCAATATAATCCATAACAAGATAATAACGGCCATGTTCTATAAAATAATCTTTTACAATAGGTAAATTGGGATGTCTGAGATCATGAAGTATTTCCGCTTCTTTTCTGAAAGCCTTTATCATATACTGCTGATCTGCAGGATTGGTTGACTGGGTAATCATTTCCTTGACAGCACATGGCTTATCCAGGAATCTTCTGTCTACTGCTTCATATACAGAGCCCATGCCACCTGATTTTATTTTTCTCTTTATTTCATATCGTCCGTCAAGTATTATTCCTTTACCAAGTGAACCGCTTTCGGTAACAGGAATTATCTTACCTCCGCATCCCTGACAGAATTTTGCGTCTTCCCTGTTCTGGTGGCCACACTTATCGCAGAAAATCATAAAATTTCTCCATTTTCAGGATCGTGACGCGTGACGCGTGTCATTACTTCTCACTTTTCACTTTTCACTTTCCACTTTTCAATTTCCACTTTTCACTTTTCACTTTTCACTTTTCACTTTTCACTTTTCACGACTCACGACTCACGACTCACTATTTACTTTAACATATTTTTCAGCGGAAGGAAATATATTTTTTATATTGAAATTTTAATCATGAAAAATTTCAGGTTACTTATAATTTTAATAATATTTTTATTCCTTTTTCAGTGCTTTTCTTTACAGGGACAGGCTGCGAAAGAGGTGGAAAAACTCGTAGACAGAGCAGTAGAACTTATAAAAGAAAAAAACTATAAAGAAGCACTGCAGATCCTTGAGGAAGCTAAAAATAAAGATAAAAATTACTGGCCTATCTATCTTTATAAAGGTATGGCCTATCATTTTAATACCGATTACAGCAATGCCATAATATATTATAAAGTATTTATCAAATATGGTGGTAAGAATCCAAAAATGGGAATAGCTTTTTATAATATAGGAGATTGTTATTACAGAACAGATAAAAAAAAGGAAGCCATAGAATATCTGGAAAAAGCAAGGGCTTTCTTTTACAATAATAACGAAAGGGATTATTATATAAGAAGTCTGAAAAAACTTGCA
>JBEHWO010000010.1:0-46053 GCA_040217695.1 Vulcanimicrobiota bacterium
CCACTTCCACGAGAGCCGGAGCATAATCTCCTTTATCATAATAAACCTGGCCTCCTGTTATATAAATGACAGGGTTATTTTTATTCTCTTCTTTCCCGTGCTGTAAGACTGAAAGAGCTTTTTTATAGTCTTCTTTCAGTCTGTAGAGATCAGCCTTGTCTGCATAGGCCTCTGCAAGATCAGGTTGATCTTTTATAAGCTCATCATATATTTCAATGGCTCTGTCATAATTGCCCTGTTTTTTATATATGGAAGCTATACCGAGAGAGGCATCGGTATTATCGGGATCTGCGCCGTTAACTGTACTGAAATAATGCATGGCATCTTCATATTTGCCCGTTTCAAGGTAAAGAGAACCAAGTGCAATTAAGGCATCAATATTTTTATCATCTATATTGAGGGCATCTTTGTATTTATTGCCTGCGTCTTTATATTTATGATTTATTACATCGATTTTACCAAGACCTACAAGTGTATCTGCATATAAATCGGAAATGTCTTTATTGTCAGGATTTTTATTTTTTGCATCTTTAACTGTTTTGTAGGCTTTTTCTGCTTCTTTGTAATCATTATAAAGAAGGTACGTATTACCTTTATAATTACATGTCTCAAGATAGTATTTATCTGCAGTGCCTTTTGGGGTAATTTTTTCATAATATTTTATAGCTTCATCATAGTTAAAGAGTTCCCTCCAGGAATTACCAAGTCCTCTTAAAGCTTCTCTGTTATTTTCATCCATTTTCAACACTTCTTTATATTCATCTATAGCTTTTTCATAATCTTTGTCTTTAAAGTAATCGTCGGCATTTTTTAAATGTTTATCTATTCTGACCTGCTGAAAAATACCTCCGTAAAAACAATATATAGAAAATGCCAGAATAAAAATAAACGTTACAATAATTATTATATGTTTTTGAAGTGCAGTCTGTCCGTGCCTTTTCTTTACGATACCTGCAGTGCTTTTCTTCCTTATGCCGGACAGAGGTGCAGTTGCCTGTCTTCCGGGATCTATATATGTAAACAGTACCTGGCCGATTCTTATTGTATCTTCATGGGATAGTTTTACTTTTGATGTTACCTCCATATCATTTATAAAGGTTTTATTGGAACTTCCCAGATCTTCGAGAAAAAAATAGTCTCCTTCTTTTATGAGTCTGGCGTGTTTCCCTGATGTACGGGGGTCATCCAGAAAGAGATCGTTTGAACGGGAGCGGCCTATGGTAATACACTTTTTATTAAGGGGAAAGGATATTTGACCGGCTCCGTCTTTTTCGTATATGAGCTCTGCAGTCATAGGTGTCTAAATCTCCTGCTTTTGAATCATAAAATTATAATATTCTGCGAGCAGAGATGTATGGTGTCCTCTTATGATTATATGATGATTGGCCAGAGGATTTTTCAGGAAGTATCTTACACTGTCTTCAAGTTTCAATTTGAGCTGTGTACGGCATCTTTTTTCATTTTCTTCACAGGCAACAATGGTGCCGTTCGTAAGAGATACCTTTCTTAAATCTTCTCCTCCTATACGTCCCAGCGTTACAGGCCCTTTTTTTATTTTGCCCTGAAGAGCGACTCCGATGGAAGATTCAAAATGTGATCTTATAATATAACCTGTTAAAAGTTTTCTTGCTATTGTACAGTGGGCTACCCGTACTGTATTGTTGTCTATGTCAATATCCTGGGGATTTGCCATAAAAGGTATTTCGCCTGTAAGATAATACATCCATACCATGGTAAGAGTTCCCGGAATATCGCCTTCACATCCTGCAATAATTCCTTCATCATTTAATCTTGACATGGCATAACAGCCTGTACTGTTCAAATCATTGAGCAGTTTAAAACATTCCATTGTAACAGCCCGGAGATTATATCTTCCCACAATCTTTTTTGTACCTATATATATTTTTACTGCTTTTATAATATCATTCATATCAGGCTCAATGGTTTTTTCCCCTTTTTCCAGGAATTCTTCTGCGTATATTCTGGCTTCTTCCTCGGAAACATGGTCTGTTTCTTCAATTAATTCTTTTATGGATATTTTAATAATTTCAGGCCCCCAGTACCGGTTGATTGTTTTCAGGTCAGGAGAACTTGCCACAAGCCACCGTGAAGGATTGCCTATTAAACCGATCTTTGAATGTTTAAGTTTTTCTGTTGTTTCCATTATTTTTATCGTATTCTTTAATTCTTCGAAGGTGCTTTCCTGATCATTAATGAGAATGATTTTTCCTTTTCTATTCATTTGAGAAAGTTTTGCAAGGATCTCCAGCGAAGCAGGGAAGGAGTTTTCCTCCCGGTGGGCAATCAGGAGAACCGGATCGTCCGTATGTTCAACATGACTCATTACCTCATGTTCCGAACCTCCGGTGAGGATTAAAAAAGCTAACGGATTCGATCTGTTATTGAATTCGTCAAGTAAGTTAAATTCTATAGATCTTCCCTTTAAACTTTCTATAAGTGGTTCTATTATTTTATTCCTGTCCTGACAGATAGGTGAAGATACCGGATAAATGTAAATCACTGGCATATACCTCAACAGATTTGTGTTATGTGAATAGTGAGTATTTTTTCCCACTTCATATGCATTTAATTTATATGTATTTATATGAGAATCGTAACGCGTAACGCGTTACGCGTTACGAGAGGAACAAATTCTCATTCTTCGTTGTGACCGAAAAGGTCATGGCCGTTATTTATGCTTACATCAGTATTATATAATGGAGGATAAATAAAGGCAATATAGATTGCGTTTAAAAATGACAGGTGATTTTATATACAATGGAAAAAGAAATTTATCATAGAATATTTAGAGTGAAAAGTGAATAGTGAGAAGTGAAAAAAATTGGATTTTACTTACTTTTCACTAATTAATAGATTTATAAAATTAAATAAAATTTCCAGTAGAAGTGAGTCTACCTGTTGTAAAAAAACACTATCGTGCAAATGATACAAAAAAATTATTCACTCTTAATGCTGATACCGATATTCTCGTAAAAAAATCTTCCTCTTGTTTCTCCTGAAGAGATTCTTCTTTTTATAAACCCTCTGTCTGTGAGCTGTAAACCCATAGCCCTCTGGCTGATAATTTCTTTTCCCTTCTTCCTGCACCAGTCCCTGTATGTGTCATAAAGATCTTTTGCTGTTGTTTTATAACCTTTTTCAATAATGCAGCATTCTTTTATAAATTCGCCTATGGAATCTTCCGTAAAAGGATTATGCATCTTCAGCAGGTTCAGGCTTTCTTTCATGAAATCGTCATTTAAGATTTTATTGTCCATATCCTGAGGAGCCTGTAGATTACTGATCTGTTTTAGCAATTCTTTCGAATAATTGCACATCTTTGCTATTTCTTCCAGTTTACTTTCCACCCTGGGCTCTTTGGATATTTCCTGTTCTATTAAACCTATATAAATAATAATAGTTTCAAGAAAATTATTTAAATTATGAACAATACTCACAGCGCATTTACCAATTGTTTCCATTCTGTGAATTTCCATGAGTTTTTTTTCGAGTCTCAGGCGTTCTTTAATTTCTCTTGCGAGGAATCCGTTCGTTCTGGACAGTTCTGCTGCAAGTTCTTCCACTCTGACCTTTAAATTGTCATGAAGTTTCTGAATAGATGTGCCGGATTCCTTTATATAAGTTATATCCTGAACGACTCCGTCATAAGAAATTAATTTTCTCTGGCTGTCATAATGAAGAACAGGCGTATTTCTTACCCATCGTACAGTTCCGTCTTTTCTGAGAATCCTGTGTTCAATGGGTTCTACTTCTATTCCTTCAAGAATCTTCTGGACATGACCTTTCACCAGTGCCTTATCTTCTTCATGAACCATGTCTATCCATAGATAGGAATTATTTTTAAATTCCTCATCCTTATAACCTGTAACCAGAAAACATGTAGGGCCATGATGGATTGTTTCTATAGGATTGCCATCTTTCAGATTGACGGTATACATATAGTGAATAATAGCACCTGGATGGTACTGATAGTTTTCCATAATTAATTATCCATATTACTTTCCGAGAGACTGAATCTGTCTCTGAATATAAATTCCGCTATTCTTCCGACCTCTTCCTGGTGTTCTACAAGATTTTCTTCCAGGAACAGGGCTTTACCTCTTGCATACCATGCCATACCATCGGAAGGTCTAAGAGCCAGAGCTTTATCAAAAGATTCTATTGCTTCATTATATTTTCTTAAATTGATTAAAGCAAGACCTTTATTATACCATGCATTTACATTATCTTTATCACATTCTGTTGCTCTTATAAAACATTCCAGGGCATCAGTATATTTCCACTGTTTACCCATGGCTATTCCCATGTTAACCCATATTTTGCTGTAACCGGGATTTATACTCAGTGCTTTACTGTAAAAAACCAGAGCTTTATCATACTGTTTCTGTTTGTAAAATGCAATACCCATGTTGTAGAGAATATTAATATCGTAAGGAGCCAGTTCCAGCCCTTTATTAAAGTATTCCACGGCTTTATCGTATTCTCCCAGTTCACCTGAAATGATGCCTTTATTATTCCATATATGGTGGCATGTCGGGTCCACAAGTAAAGCTTTATCGAAATACTCCAGAGCTTCTGTATATTTTTTCATACATGATAGTGCCAGCCCTTTATTGCTGAGAGCTTTAAAGTCTGACGGATTTTTTTCTAAAATTTTATCAAAACATACCAGAGCTTCCGTATATTGTTTTCTGTTATATAATACGAGCCCTCTGTTATTCAGAGCAGATATATAATCAGGATCAAGTTCCGATAGTATTTTATCAAAACATTCAATGGATTCTTTATAGCGTCCAAGATTGCTCAGAATCATACCTTTATTGTTCCATGTCTGAATATGGCACGGGTTTATTGATAAGATCCTGTCATAACATTCAAGAGCCTGTAAATACCTTTCCTGGATAAATAAGATATTACCTTTATGAATAAGGCCGGTACTATCCTTCGGATCAAGTATTAAAACCATGTTAAAACATTCAATGGCTTCATTGTATTTTCTCTGGCTGTATAAAAACAATCCCTTGCTTTTTAGATATGATAGATTTGCCAGTTTCTCTGATGATATTTTTTTATATGATTCAGACATATGTACCTCCTGTTGTGAATTATTAATTTATCTTCGGTTCAGAAAGAGACGTGAAAAAATTTTTCTCTTTATTTATTATACAGTTACCGGATTTATAGTTAATACTGGCAATCATATACAACACCCTTTCTTAAAAAAAAATAGTTACAGAAAAAATAAAAATGATGTGATACTGAAAAAAGCATGACAAAATACATGAAATGCGCCGAAGCGACTTTATATCTGGTTTTTTATAATATATCATAAGTGCCCGGAAAATACAATAGCTGTGAAGCTATATGCAATTAATTAAAAAGAACGATCGTGGTGAATGATAAATTTATAAAAAAATAAACAGATAATTTCTAAAAAATAACATGATATTATCAATTTTCTTCATAGAATATGAATTATTTAAATTTTTATAGAACTTTAGCGAATGATATTTATTGTAAATTTGTATAATATGGTTCGCTGCTTTATGCCAATTAAAGAATATGAAAAAAAAATTTTTTTTACTTTTGATTTTATGAAATATTCTGAAAGAGGATTTTTGTAAAGAAGTAGAATAATAATTTTGATTGGATTTTTTTCTGTGACCTATCAGGGTATAGTGTATTTCATAATTTATTAGAATTTAAGTCGTCGTGACGCATTACGCATTACGAGGTCATTATTTATGGATAGTTATGAACGTGACTATAATTGTTCTTCCCGGGAATTCTGAAAGAAGGAAATAAAAAATGAGAGAAATCAGCCTGCTGTTAATTCTGATCTGTCTTTTATCAGGCTGTACCGTGGAAAAAATTAAAGAGGTAAAACCTCTCCTTGTTTTTGGAGAAAGAGGTAAAAAAGACGGACAGTTTATGAACTTTGACGGTATAGCCGTTGATTCTAAAGGAAATATTTATGTGGCAGATATTAAGAAGGTGCAGGTATTCGATGAAAAAGGTAAATTTATTCGCTCTATCGGTTTAAAAGAAGGATATTTTAAAAATGAGGTAGTCGGAGTGGCAATAAATTCAAAAGATTTTCTCATATGTGCCGATCAGAATAATTATCGGTACAATATATTTGATTCTCAGGGGCAGTTTATATCTTCTTTCGGTTCCCGCGGTACGGAAGAGGGAAAATTTTTAAAACCGCAGGGTGTCTGTGTTGATGATAAAGACAATATATATACGGCAGATAATGAAGCAGACAGAGTTCAGGTATTTTCTCCGGAAGGGAAATTTCTATTTAAATTCGGCAAAACAGGAAGCGGTAAAGGAGAATTTGACGAACCTGAATCCATTACGATTTATAAGAACAGGATCTATGTTGCAGACGAAGGGAACGGCCGTATAGAATATTTTGATATGACAGGAACATATCTCGGAGAAACAGGGAGAACTTCTGTAAAAGCCATATCATTACCGGATGGATACGGAAAAGAATATGAAAAGGATTATAAAAGTTATTTCGCCAGAGACGTGGAAGGCATAGTCTTTGATAAAGAAGGATTCCTTTACGGAGCCAATGAAGACGAAGGAGTTATAGACCTGTTTACGGAAAAAGGAGACCTTGCAGGTATATTTACTTCAAATGAACAGGGGGGATTAAAAAAGATACAGGGTCTTGCCGTGAATAAAGAAGGAACAAAACTTTATGTCTGTGATCTTGGAAATGTAAGAATACAGATATTTGATATTAAAACAATTAAAGAAATGATAAAAAGCAACTGAGGGACTGTAAGAAAATAACCCTGTCAAATTATGGTTATTATCCTCCCGTCACGCGTTACGCGTCACGATCTAAACTTATGATGTGGTTATTTCCTGAGCCCCCTGAAAAGCTAAAAAAGGAGTTTACTGATAAAATATGTTTGAATCGCTTTTCCATCTTTTTACAAAAATTATTGAAACGGTAGGTTATTTCGGTATATTTGTTCTTATGACACTTGAGAGTATGGTAGCACCTGTACCGAGTGAAGGAGTTATGCCGTTTGCGGGATTTCTCGTGACTCAGGGCAAGTTCAGCATGATTGCCGTAATAATAGCCAGCAGTATCGGAAGCATTGTCGGTTCTCTTATATCTTACTATATGGGGGCTTACGGAGGGAAACCTCTTGTACTTAAATACGGCAAATATCTTCTTCTGGATAAACATCATCTGGAAATTACAGAAAGGTTTTTTGAAAAATACGGTGAGAAAACCATATTTTTCTGCAGATTTATACCGGTAGTCAGGCATTTTATTTCTATTCCTGCAGGTGTGGGAAGAATGAAACTTCCTAAATTCTGTATCTATACCCTTGTGGGAGCAACCATGTGGAATGCTTTTCTCGCCTATACAGGTGTCTGGCTGGGGGAAAGATGGGAACTGGTTCATAAATGTACTAAATATCTTGATATTCTGGTTGTTCTTGTGGCAGCGGGATTTATAGGACATCTTGTATATAAACATATGAAGAACAGAAAGAAATAACAGAGATATTGCCAGGAAAATAATTCAAGTCATTAATGTTTTGTGATTCATATGAGAATCGTTACGCGTTACGGGAGGAACAGATTCTCATTCTTTGTTGTGACCGGACCGTCATGGCTGTTTGTAAGTATTTCGCTTACATTTTAATCATCGACAGGCCTATAAAAAAATCAGACATTGTCTGATTTTTTTATTATTTTATTTTGATATAATTAATGACAGGGTATTATTTTATCATTTTTTGATTTTATAATCTCCTGAATTTTAGATTGTTTACCTGAAAATTATTCCGGAAATCTACATATAGAGTATTTTTTTGAGTAATGAATTGACAGATTATTCTCAATCACTACTCACTGTATGTAGATTTTCGGAAATTATTTTTTATCTCACCATCTATTACTGACCTGAGCATAAACAGGACTTACGCAAAAAATACAGAAGAATCAGTCATTGCGAGCGAAGCGAAGCAATCCCATTATTACAACAGAAATTGTTGGGATTGCTTCGTCGCTCCGCTCCTCGCAATGACAAAATGCGTAACTCCTGCATAAACATATAATAAAAATTTCCTCCCGTTACGCGTTACGCGTCACGAGAGCATATATTTATTATTTATGCTCACCTCAGTAAAAAAAAAACAGGGAGTGAAAAAAATAGAATGAAACATTATCTATTAGAAGCCGTTGAAGCATATGAAGATGAAATAATACATTTCTTACGGGATATGATTGCTATTCCCGGCGAAAGTCGTAATGAAAAACATATAATAGAAAGAATAAAACAGGAGATGGAACATGTCGGATTCGATGATATAGAAATAGATAATATGGGAAATATCCTGGGAAGAGTCGGTCACGGGAAAAAGATTATTGCCATGGATTGTCATGTAGATACAGTGGGGATAGGAAATCCGGAACAATGGAAGGTAGATCCCTATAAAGGCATGTTACATGAAGGGAATATATACGGCCGCGGTTCTGTAGATCAGAGAGCAGGTATGGCAGCTCTTGTATATGGAGTCAGGTTAATAAAAAATTTTAATCTTTTTGAAGATTTTACACTTTATATTACAGGTACTGTTCAGGAAGAGGATTGTGACGGACTTTGCTGGCAATATATTATTAATGAAAAAGGTCTGAAACCTGACTGTGTTGTCATTACTGAACCTACCGATCTTAACATTTACAGGGGCCATAGAGGCAGGATGGAAATAGGTGTTACTACGACCGGTAAAGCCTGTCATGCTTCTGCACCTGATAGAGGAGACAATGCCATATATGGCATGAATAAAATTATAAGGGAAATAGAAAATTTGAATGATCATTTAATATCCGATTCTTTTCTGGGGAAAGGAACTGTTGCTGTAACAAATATAACATGTAAATCGCCTTCTCTCTGTGCTGTTCCCGATGAATGTTATATTCATCTGGACAGACGTCTGACCGCAGGAGAAACAAAGGAAAGTGCTGTGAAAGAAATAGAAAAAGCTGCAGAAAAAGCAGGAGTAAAGGCAAAAATTGAAGTACTTACATACGAACTTCCCGGTTATAAAGGACTTGTCTATCCTTCTGAACGTTATTTCCCTACGTGGGTACTGCCGGAAGATCATCTTCTATTAAAATCATCTGTCAATACATTTATTACATTGTTTGACAGGTTCCCTGTTCCCGGTAAATGGATTTTTTCTACCAACGGCGTGGCTACAATGGGTATGCACCAAATTCCTACTGTAGGTTTCGGCCCCGGTAATGAACATTACGCCCATTCTACTGATGAGCATGTTGCTGTAGAACAGATTCTTAAAGCTGCAGCCTGGTATGCACTTTTTCCTGGTATTTATGTAAAAACATTAGAAAAAGGAGAAGGAAAATGAATAATAATTATAACTTATCTTCTGCTATTAATACATTAAAACGGGTTAATTTTGATTTATTTCAAAGAGATTTTCTTCTTACCTGGGAGAAGGAATATGAAGAAATATGGAGCGTTCTCAAGGTGGCAGAAATTTTGAAGAATATTTATGAAGCTGATAAAGGAATGAAAATTTTTCAAAGGGGACTTGGAATTTCGTGGTTTCGTGATAATTCTACCCGTACCCGTATGGCCTTTTCCTCTGCCTGTGATTTTCTGGGTCTGTCACATCAGGAAATGGAAGAGAAAAAACTACAGCTTTATCATGGTGAGACTATAAGAGAAACAGTCAGTATGATTTCTTTTATGGCTCAGGCAATAGGAATAAGAGATGATATGTATATGGGAAAAGGGAATAAATTTATGAGGGAAGTAGCTTCTGCTCTCGACGAAAGTTTTAAAGAAGGAGTAATAAGTCAAAGGCCTGCAGTTATTAATCTGCAATGTGATCTTGATCACCCTACTCAGACAATGGCCGATCTTCTTCATATAAAGAATTATTTCGGCAATCTGGAAAAACTCAGAGGGAAAAAACTTGTCATGAGCTGGGCCTATTCGTCCAGTTATGGAAAACCTGTATCTGTTCCTCAGGGTATAATAGCTCTTATGACTCGTTTCGGTATGGATGTTGTATTATGTTGCCCTGAAGATTATAAACCTCATAAGGACATTCTGGATAAAGCACAGAGATTTTCTAACGTATCAGGAGGTTCCTTTCACTTTACAGATAATATGAAGAAAGCCTTTAAGGATGCAGATGTAGTTTATCCAAAGAGCTGGGCCCCTTACAATATTATGACAAAAAGAACTGAACTGCTTGATGCCGGTGATAAGGAAGGATTGGTGGAACTGGAAAAAGAATGTATAGAACAGAATTCCTGTTTCAAAGACTGGGTATGTGATGAAAAATTGATGTCTCTTACCAGAGACGGGAAAGCTCTTTATATGCACTGTTTACCTGCAGATATTCAGGATTTAAACTGTAAAGAAGGAGAGGTAACAAAGAAGGTATTTGAGCAATATCGTATTGATACCTATAAAGAAGCAGCATATAAGCCTTTCATTATTGCCGCAATGATTATGTTATGTTCTCTTAAGAATCCGATTTCCGTTTTTGAAGAAAATGTGAAGGCATTTTAATGAGGCGAGCATGAATAATAAATATAGGCTCCCGTCACGCGTTACGCGTGACGGGAGGAATGATTTTATTACATGCTTATACTCATTACCGTAATATATAAATTAGCAACCAAAATCTTATATCAGGACTTACGCAAAAAATACAGAAGAATCAGTCATTGCGAGCGAAGCGAAGCAATCCCATTATTACAACAGAAACTGTTGGGATTGCTTCGTCGCTCCGCTCCTCGCAATGACAAAATGCGTAACTCCTGCTTATATATCGTGATGCGTAACGCGTAACGTGTGACGGGAGTAAAAACTTCATGTCTACAAATGATAC
Organism: Vulcanimicrobiota bacterium; assembly: GCA_040217695.1. Classification (GTDB taxonomy): domain Bacteria; phylum Vulcanimicrobiota; class SpSt-956; order SpSt-956; family JAKJGF01; genus CALARM01. The sequence continues at coordinate 10,929 of JBEHWO010000010.1, forward strand.
AGATTTTTTTCGGATACTCTTTTTCCTGAAGCGGTAATCAGGTCAGTAAATTTTTTTGAAAATCTGCAGGTTAATCACAAATGATATCTAAAGATCATGTGAGTATATGTCAGGAGAAGTCTGATAGTAATATTTCAGAAAAAATAAGGTGATTGTATGATAAAAGTACTCATAGTAGATGATCATCCTGTAGTCCGCAGAGGTATAAGGCAGATACTGGAAGAAACCTCTGATATTATGGTAGCAGATGAGTCGGATAACGGTCAGAATATGTTGAAAAAAGTCATGGAGTATAAATACGACGTGATTTTACTGGATATTTCATTGCCTTATATGAATGGACTTGAGGTTCTGGAAGAGTTAAAAACTTTAAAAATTGAGACCCCTGTTCTGATATTAAGTATTTATTCTGAGGAACAATATGCTTTAAGAAGTTTACGGGCCGGTGCTTCCGGGTATCTGACAAAAGGAAATCTGCCTGATGAATTAATACTGGCAATACGTAAACTTGCACAGGGAAAGAAATACATCAGTTCTTTCATATCAGAATTACTGATTGGCAATATGAGAGATGGACATGGGAAAGCACCCCATGAAAATCTTTCCAATCGTGAACTGCAGATAATGTGTATGCTTGCATCAGGAAAGACCGGTAATGATATTGCCGCAGAACTTTCTTTAAGTATAAAAACTGTCAATACCTACCGTTCACGTATTATGAAAAAAATGGGAATGAAAAATAATGCCACCCTGATCAGGTATGCCATTGAGAATAAAATGATTTATTAAATCGCCTGTAAACGGCCATAACCGGTTCGGTTACAACGAATAATGAGAATCTGTTCCTCCTGTCACGCGTCACGATTCTCATAATCCTGTGCCATAACGTTTGTCCGGAGAATATTATGAAAAGTCATAAGAAAAGTAAAGTACCGGAAAATAAGAAAAAGCTTTTAGAAGAGGAACTTCTGAATGCACATTCGGAAATTGTCTCTCTAAAAAAAACTGTTTCAGATTATGAAAAACAGCTTCATGATGCATATATAAAAATTGCCTCTCTAGAAAGAATTACTTCTCACAGAGAGAAACTTGAAAAAAAGTTAAAACTATTGGAACATGAACTCAAAGAAGGTTCCAAAGAATTGACCTGTATTTATAATATTTTTAATATTATGGAATATGAGAGTACCCTTGAGGAAATAATTCAGGATATTGTTGATGTTATACCTTTTTCCTGGCAGTATCCCGATATTACCTGCAGCAGAATTATGCTGGAAGGCAGGGAGTTTAAAACTCTTAATTTCTGTGAAACTCCTTATAAACAGGTAAGTAATATTACTATTTATGGTAAAAAAAAGGGCACAGTAGAGATTTATTATCTGGAAGAAAGACCGCTCTGTGATGAAGGGCCTTTCCTTAAATCTGAAAGAGATTTAATAAAAGGCATCTCTCAGACACTGGGAAAGATAATCGAACGTAAAAGGGCTGATGAAGAAATAAAAAAATCCCATGAAAAATTACGGGAACTGTTTGAACTTTTACAGGTTATAAGAGAAGAAGAAAGAAAAGATATAGCCAGAGAAATACATGATGAACTGGGACAGTTGCTTACAGTGCTTAAAATAGATATAAAATGGCTGGAGAAAAGAATAAGTGAACATGAACTCGGAGAGAAAATAAATTCTATGACGGAACTCATAGATATGACCATACAGAATGTGAGAAGAATTGCATCGGAACTGAGGCCGGTAATACTGGATGATTTCGGCCTCACTGCAGCAATTCTCTGGCATGCAAAAGAAATAGAAAAAAGAACTGGCATTAAATTTAACATTACTTTTATTCCTGAAGATATTACAATTGATAACGATAAATCAGTTATTGTTTACCGTGTAATTCAGGAACTTCTCACAAATATTATTCGTCATGCCTGTGCTACAGAGGTTGAAATAAAACTGAAATATAGAAAGAATAAATTATTTATCTCTGTGAAAGATAATGGTACAGGTATAGAGGGACGACATATTGTTTATCCCAGAAAATCTTTCGGATTACTCGGTATAAACGAAAGAGTTCATTACTGGGGAGGTATGCTTCATATTAAAGGTAAACATGGCAGAGGAACATCTGTTACAATTATGTTACCTGTGGAACAATAGAAGCACTTTATAAATGACATGGCCGGAACATTCACAAGGATACTGTAAAGGTAGTACCGTTTTTTTTCGTCGAATTAAACTCCACATGTCCGTTAAGATATCTCTCGAGTAAAAGCTTTACGGTATAAGTGCCGAAGCCGCGACCCTTTTCTCCTTTTGTAGAAAAGGAACGGTTGAATAGCTGTAACTGAACGTCTTCTGTCATAAAACCTTTATTGTGAACAAGAAATCTTATGCCATCTGTGTCATTTTTATAGACAACAGTAACAGTTTCTCCGGATTTTGAAGATTCAAGGGCATTTTTTATGAGATTACCCAGTATTCTTGAGAGAAGTATTTTGTCGGAGCATATATAAGAAATATCTCCTTTAATGAAGTGAGCAATGAATTTGCCTTCGCAGACCTTATGATTTTTATAGAGTGTCACAAGGAGGGACAGGAAATCGGGAACATATATTTCTTCAATTTTAGCTTCTAACTGTCCCTGTTCTGCAGCGAGAAGATCTCTGTGGGTTTCTATTTCCGATATTAATTGCCTGGAAATCCTTAAACCTTCCGTATGGAATTCCTTAAGCCCTGTATGATATATTTCAGGTGAAAGTTCCATGAAATCCTTTATTGTGCCGGCAAGATTTAAGACATCATGAAAGAATATCCTTTCTATGGCATGGTGAAATTTCTGTTCCGATATATTACGGATAGAGAAAATGACAAAATTTTCTTTATTGAAATCAAAGGGAGTGGCTGTAACAAGGAAATTAAACCCCTGAAGCCCTGAAGAAGTTCTTACTGTAAGATTACATTCCTGAATATCTCTGCATTTAAATTTCTGGCTGTTAAATATGGCATTAATGGCTCCGCAGTATTTGCAGAATTTTGTAGTGCCGCAGCTTTTATTTTTACAGTGGATACAGCTCATTGCTTCTCCCGGCCTCTTACCCAGAATTTCGGTTTCACTTTCTACTTTTAAAACGTCGAGAAAGTTTTCATTTGCAGTTACTATCTGCCTGTATCTGTTCAGGATCATGATAATATCGGGAGTACTGTTCAGTAAAACAGGAATAAGAGGATGAGATTTTAATTCACTGTTCAGTTTTATTATTTCCTCCCGGGGAAGTCTTTCTTCCGGGGAATAATCTGTGGGAAAATGTTTCATAGAATATCCTTCTGTCACGCGTTATGCGTCACGAGAGCATATATGTATTATTTATCCTCACATTTCTTATATTGTTTATTATAAGAAAATATATAACACACCATAACAGGAACCCCTGTGATAAGAACGATTGCCAGGGGCGCTATAAGCCTCATGTCGATAGTATTAAAGAGCCTGATATAATTGTATATGATCAGTAAAACAGCAACTGAAGCAATAAAAAAATTTATTATTCTGATGACACTTCACATCCTTTATATAAAAATAATGCGTGATGAATTCCTTCTTTTACCCATCACGCATTACTCATTACGCTTTAAGATTCTATCCCCCCGCCGGAGGAGGGCTCAGGAAATTAAGTCTTCCTTCCACTTTTGCATTGGCTTCCGTAAGGGGTGAATGTTTCTTTATATAGGCTTTCAGTTCATCTATGGCAGGCATTTCTCCGTACGTAACGTTTTTACCTTCAATAAAGGTACTGTAACCATTGGCACCGCCGGCAAGGAAATCATCTGTTGCCACCCTGTAGACCTTATTCATATCCAGAGGAACGCCGCCTATTTTTATATTCGAAACTTTGTGCCATTTTGCCTGTTTCGGTTCTATATCCATTGTTATACCGGAAACCTGCATGTTTCCCTTTTTTCTTCCGGCACTGTTTTCCATAATATCTTTTATCTGTTTCCCTGTTAAGTCCATAGAAACTATAAATTTATCAAAGGGCATTACTCTGTAAAGGTCACCCATTGTGACTTCTCCTGCCATTATCTGATCCCTTATGCCTCCCGAGTTCTGCATGGCCACATCTGCACCTGTAGACTCTCTCATGGCGTCTGTAAGAACATTTCCCATAACAGTTTCAAAAACCTTTTTTCTGTCATGGGTAAGATCCACTTCTGTTTTGCCAACCAATTCAGACATTTTTTCTTTTGCTTCATTTACAACGGGAGCTATTATTTTTTCTATTTCAGGATCAGGTTTGAAATTTTGATCTGTTACGGGAATAAGGGTATTTTTAAAGGATACAATCTTTTTAGTCTGAGGATCTATTGCCAGATTTATGGTGCCGACTTTTTCTCCCTGTGTTCCTGACTGCACTATAAGGGTTTCTTTTACTTTTTTTGCATCTTCCATAAGGGTATGGCTGTGTCCTCCTACTATCAGATCTATACCTGTGACGGAAGAAGCAAGTTTTTCATCTGCCACATCTCCCTGGTGAGACAGGACAAAGATCATTTCTGCCCCCTGTTCTTTGAGCTCAGGAATATATTTCTCTACCGTTTCTTTTGCAGAGGCAAATTTTAATCCTGTTATATTTTTCGGATCTACCGCTCCGGGCGTTTCCGGGCTTATAAGTCCTATGATGCCTATTTTCATACCATTCACTTCTTTTATTGTATATGGTTTAACGCCTTCAATAAGTTTTCCCTCTTCCAGAACATTTCCTCCGAGAACAGGAAATCTCGCTTCATCTATCATATCTTTTAGAGCCGCTCTGCCCCAGTCAAATTCGTGATTTCCTATTTCACCTGCATCATAGCCCAGATTATTCATTACATCTATCATTGTTTTGCCTTTTGTAAGTTTTGACTCGTAAGAACCCTGCCCCCAGTCTCCTCCGTCCAGAAGAAGATAATTACCTTTTGCTTTATCTTTCAGCTCTTTTATGGCAGAACCTACATAGGCCATTCCTCCTTTAAGACCTCCCGGATTTTTATCGTCTTTTGAAGGAGTTATAGCACCATGTATGTCATTTGTGTATATTACACTCACTGTCTTTAAAGCTTCATGCATTGGCGTTGGAAGCATTGCCGTAGAGGCAAAAATAGCCAGTCCCAGATCACTTCTGGATATACTTTCTATAAATTCCCCGTCATGTCTTCCTCTTACTTTTATCGGATTATAAATATTTAAACTATCACCTTCACTTTTTATGAACTTATCATTCTGAGGCATTTCATTTTTTGTAGTTTTACGGGCAGAAGCCGTATGAATTCCCGTATTTAAAGTGTTTATTTTCAAGATTATTCCTCCTGATTGCCTGGCAATGAATATAATTCAATGCTTGTTATTCAATTAATTAATTTTTCCATTCAATTTTTCAGATTCCTCTTTAAGAAAAAAGGAATTTTTCCTGTAATTATATTATATCAAATTTGATAAGGAAATAATGGATTAATTGTAAACATTTCGTTAACATTTTGATAATTATTTTTTTTGTTTACTAAATGAATGTTAAATTTTATATTTATTAAATTTTTTATGAAGTAAGTTTTTTTAGTATATTCTATTACTTTAAACTATTATATAGTAATGTGATAGAAATTTCCTTGCCAGTTCTAAATATTTCTTTTGAATATCCATCATTTGAACGATTGACTGAAAGCATTTTTTTTATTATAATAATATTTAATATAATTTAATTAAACATCAGCTTTTTTTTGTGGAGGGATGATTGATGGTATATTTAAAAAAAAGATTTTGTCAGAGAAAAGGTCTGGCTATTATATCTGTCATGCTTCTTACCGTTCTTATGGTTATGATGACTACTTCCATAATTTTTATAAGTACAAATCTTTTAAATATGACCGGAAATGTAGAGAGCAAGACCCAGGCACTTAAAGCGGCAGAGGCCGGTGTTGCCTATGCTTACGCAGAATTAAATGCCGATTCCAGCTGGGGGTATAAAAATTCTGATGGTAAATGGGGCAGTCATGGTTCTGCGTCCCCTCCTTCTCGAACCTATGATTTACAGGATAAGTCAGGAAGTTTTACCATTACCTTTGATGCTTCCAGCAGTTATTACTCTTACAATAATCTTTTTAATAAGGTAAAAAATGATACTTCCGGCACTCCTGCATATACTGCAAAGATTATATCTACAGGCAGGTCTGCCAATGGAAAATCAGTGGAAAGACTTCAGGTTATTTTTGTAAGAGCTGACGTTTATAATGCCACTGTATTGTCTCAGGGAAAAATTATTATGGGTTCAGGAAATGCAATAACTATTCTTGGAAAAAAGAAGGGTAATGATGTACAGCCGGGAAGGTTGCATTCTAACTGGGTTGACCCCAATGATCTTTTTCAACAGTCTATATCATGTGCCAATACGAACGTGGATGTAAAGACAGATATTAATTCACCTGATAAAGGTGTTTTATCCGCATGTGGTAATATTGATATGGGCAGTTCTTCTTACGGCGGGAAGATCAGGAGTTATGCACCTGAAGAAAATATATCTTCCATAGATATAGAAAATGTAATATCAGATGTTAAAAACGATCCCAATGGAACTAGTTCTTCTCTTCCTCCAGGAACCTATACAATCATGAGGGAACTCGGCATCAGAAATTATGAAGATAATCCTGAGAGAACAAAATCAAATATGGCAGATTTTATGACTGAAGCAAGTAAAATCCCTGCCTCCGGTATACCTGAGTCGAAAGTATTTGTGGAACGAACAGATTTCCTTGTGTCTGAAATGGGAAAAAAGGAATGGTATGAAGCAGATGCTGGTAAAGCAGTAAAATCTATGGATATTCCGCCTGATGATTATACTTTTGTTTCATCTGCCTATGGGGATTGTGAAGGTGATGAGGCAACATGGACCTTTAATAAAGATTATACTAAAATGACTGCAAAAGGTGTTACAGGTAAGGCAAATTATAAATTAATAGTTACCTATGCAGATGATACAACAAAAGAATATAATTATAGTAATAGAAGTTGTGGAACAAAACCAATAGATCCTGTAACTTATGAACTGGATCCCAATGTTGTAATTTTAGCAGGTAATAGTTCCGGAGGTTTAACGATGCAGTCCTGTCTCGGAGATACCATAGCCCTTGAATTACCTGATTCTGCCGGGAAAGAACGTATCTATCCATATGAAGGACATGACAAGTATAATGGACTCAGAATTAATCAGGACGGTTCGGTAGATCTTGTAAAGGATAAAGTTATTGTAGGAGGGTCTGTAAACTCAGGAGATCAGGCAATAGATTTTAACGATATAGTCCAGGGAAGTGCATCTAACAGATTTTATCTTCATGTCAGTAACAGTGTTTATAAATTTAATAAAATTGACACAAGATATTCAAACACCGATTACAGACTGGATCTGGGCGGGAATAATCTCTATTCTGATACTCATACAATTTTTGAAATGCAGGTTACAGGGCAGGGTAATATTGTTTCAAAAGGGAAAGTAAATTTCATGCAGAGAGTGAATTCTGATGCCATAAATGTTCTGGCAAATGACGATTTGAAGATAGATTTTATTCCGGGAGCAGATAATTATTATGCCAAGGGCCTTATGTATTCCGGTGATGATGCAAAAATATCTCTCATAGGTGCAGACAGTCCTGAAGCTGAGGAAAATCCATATATCAAGGATATGATGGCTAGAAGATTTATAGCAAAAGATGAAGTAATTGATAACACAAAATATCTTAATTTTACAGAAATTAAATATCATACCCTCCCAAACGGTTATTCCGGTTATCTTATGAACAGTCAGGGAGGGGTTAATATTGCCTATCCGAAATATGCAGGTGATACTGAATATCAGGATGCCCACTACTGCGGGTATATAAAACTATCGGTAATTCCTCTTGACCCTAACAGCCCTCCCGACCCGAATGGCCCTGCTATAGATCCCAATTGCCCTTACGGTATTGTAGCCTACGATATGAGTGGAAATGTCATAGGAGATAATTATGGGCTTACAGGGGAGATAAAGCCTTTGCCTGCAAGTCTGTCTTTTCTTTATACAGATAACAGAGCGGGAAAACTTTACACAACACTTGACAACAGATATGGAGGAGCAGCAGGTACACCGACTATTGGCCTGGATGGATTTATAGTGGCATTGAATAATTATTCAGGTGATATGACGGAAGATATGAGTGTTTTCCTTGATACAGGAAGTGATGAAGGTAAAATTAAGATAAGCCAGGACCTTGATTATCTTGAGAAAATGGTAGGTCTTCTGGGGAAGAGGGTAAAGGTAAGGATAAGTTCATGGAAAAAAATCTGATTTTTATAAGCTTTCAGAAAGCAACTGGAGAGTATAAAAAATCATTTGACTGACCTGAGCAGAAGCATGTAATAAGCATTTTCCTCCCGTCACGCGTTACCCGTTACGCGTCACGAGAGTATATATGAATTATTTATGCTTACCCGGGTAAATGAAAGGTATTACCTGTGGATAAATATTTCAGAAAAAAAGGTATGACTCTGGCAGAGATTATGACGGCAGTAGGACTTCTGTCTGTTATAATAGTTGTTATTCTCGGAGTTTTTGTAAAAGGTTCTTATGCTATAAAAAAAACCAGATATAGATTGACTGCTCTTAACGTTGCAGATGCAAAAATAGCAGAGCTTAAAAATCTGGATTTAACCTTTAATGGTGATATAACCCGAGGAGACATACTGCAGAATATAGTTAATGTAAATAAAGTAGAAGTAGGATTCCCCGTCAGGACTTCTGCTACATCTATCACTTCTGATACTGATGTCATATATATATGGTCTCCAGACAGGGAATATAAGATTACAGGAACAGAACATATTAAAGATGTAGATTATGAATATGTTATTTTTGTGGAAAATTGTTCTATCGGAGATATAGATGGTGATCTGTCGATAGTAGAGTTGAAGAGGGTTTCAGTTCTTGTTTCATGGACTAAATCTGAAGAAAGAAAAACCGTAGAAATAAGGACTCTTATTTCCAGACCTGAACCATAGGCAGGAGATTTTTATGTTATATAAAAAAAGAGCAGGTATGACTATAGTGGAAATGGCTGTGGCAACAATAGTTTTTTCCCTTTTTCTTATGGGACTTTATGCAGCTATTGATGTGGGATTGAAGAGCTGGCAAATGGGGCAGAGCAGCTCCGAAATACAGCAGAGCGGTGAAATGGTTGTACAGAGAATAATAAGTGAGCTTACTATGACAAATATAGAATCAGTATTTATTGGTAATTACAGTATTTCTTTTGAAAGTGCTGTTGATAAAAATCAGTTTAAAATAGATAATGATTCTATAGGGAATCCTTTATGGCAGGCACATATAATATATTTTACTTTTCCTGACCCAAATTCTTCCGCCCCTGTTCCTCCGGAGGGAAGAACTCTTTACAGAAGATATGAAGCTCACATACAGTATGATTTCCCTTCCATACTTGAATTGAACACACCTCTCAGTCCTACAGGTGATAAAGATAAAGAAAAGAAACTCTCTTCAGGCCTTGACAGGGTAATATTTGAGAGAAAAAATAATATAATTATGGTTAATTTAATATATGAAAAAAATATAAGAAAAAATGCCAGTGTAAATTTTTCAACCGTTACTAATTCAAATGCCGGAAATGAAAAATTTGAATTGAGAACGTCTGTAGAACCTAAAAATTAATGTTCCTTAAAATCTCCCCTTTTTACTTCCTTTGAATTTTCCTTTACAGAAGGATATTTTTGTCTATACTTAGAATTTTACAGATTATTGTTAAATATTTCTGCCGGGAAGGTTTTGTTGTTATGACAGATGCAAACAAATACGGAATAATACTGACCGTTCTTTTATTGTTGCTTATATATTCCCCTTCTTACGGCGATGAAACAATCAGTTCTTTTAAAGTAAATTGTAACAAAATACTTAAAAAAGGTGATGTCTTAGAATTTACATTGACCGGAACTGCTCTGGGACATGTACGGGTTGAAATACCTGATATCTCTCTTAAGATATATCTTTCGGAAACTTCTGCCGGTATATATAAAGGTGTTTATAAAGTATCCGCTGAAACGCCGAGTGCCTGCAATGCTTCAGTCATTGCATGTATGGAAATAAACGGCGAAACCTGCGGCCCCGTAACGGCCGGTAATAAAATTACCTTACTCGGTAAAAACCCTGTGTTTTATAATTTAAATCCTTCGGATATGGTTATAATCAGTGATAAAAAACCTCTAATTTCTGCATGTTTTTACGGAGGAACCGGTAAGGTTGATAAGAAATCTTTGAAATTCCTGCTTAACAGGCATGATATAACAAAAGATACCGGCATAACAGTAAATAATGACCGGATTACCTTTAAACCTTCTGAGAATTTGAAAGAAGGAGATTATCTGATTTATATATATGGTAAAAGTACAGATGGTCATGACTTCTGTGCAGAATGGAAATTTTTTGTAAGATTATCTGCTGCTGTCACATCTCATAATGCCATTAAAGAGCTCAATACAGGTGAAATTCTGGAAGTTCAAATGCTGGGTGAACCATATCAGAAAGCTTATTTTGATATAGGTGAATTGAAAAAAGGTCTGCCTTTACATGAATCCTTCAGGACACCCGGATTATATATAGGTACCTATACTGTTCAAAAAGGAGATTCCGTAGTAAATGCAATTGTTACGGGATATCTTATCAATTCTTCCGGTGAAACTGTCAGAGCGCGGGCAGACAGGTCAGTTTCCATATCTGCCGGCGAACTTTTATTGAAGATAACTCAGCCAAAGGATGGTGATTTTGTCTCGAATCAATTTGTCGTGGCCGGCCAGACAAGACCTTTTACTGCAGTCCGTATAGAAGTGAAAATTACCAGTAATCTTCCCGGTATTGGCCCTGTAGATAACGGGTTTATCGGTGAAGATATTAAAGCAAATCAGGGAGGAGTTTTTGAATATAAAGTGAAAGCAGGTAATCAGTTGCCCGGGAGTGAATACACCGTTACCGTAATGGTAAGAGATGCACAGGGAAATAAATCTACTCCCGGAATTATAAAGGTTTTTCAGAAGTAGTGAGCAGTAAATATTTATCTGCCAACTTTCGACTCTCGTCAATTATTCAGGAGGTGAAGAGTGTATGGTAATGGAAAAGTCCATTGCCGGTCACAAATTATGAAGAGCTACAGAAAAGAATTATGGTTTGAAGTAAAAAACAGAAGGGAATTAATCAATATTACTCCACAGCTGGAGGAATGTTTGAAAGAAAGCGGCATTAAAGAAGGATTGCTTCTCTGTAATGCCATGCATATTACTGCCAGTGTATTTATAAATGATGATGAGCCGGGGCTTCATCATGATTTTGAAGTATGGCTTGAAAAACTGGCGCCGGAAAAACCTTATTCACAATACCGGCATAACGGATATGAGGATAATGCCGATGCACATCTCAAGAGGAGTATAATGGGAAGGGAAGTTGTACTTGCCGTAACGAATGGCAAACTGGACTTCGGTCCATGGGAACAGGTTTTTTACGGCGAATTTGACGGTAAAAGGAAAAAAAGAGCTCTTGTGAAAATAATCGGTGAGTAATTTATATGAGAATCGTAACGCGTAACGGGAAAAACAAATTCTCATGTTGTGACCGGAACGGTCATGATTGTTTGTATAAAAGGCATGATTGAAAGATAAAGTTTGTTATGTTATCTGTGCTGATAGCAAATTACGCGTCACGCGTCACGCGTCACGCGTCACGATATTAAAGAAAGGAGCATTTATTATGGATAAAAGCCTGAAGGCCCTGAAAAATTCATTGCCGCCGTTGAAACTTCTGGAAGAGAAGAAGGAAGAAATTGAAATCAAGGAGGATTCTTTTTATAATCCTTCCCTTTATGATATTGAAGAAGAGTATAACAGATATACACAGATGATACAAAAAGGAGAGATTAATAAAAATGTCCTTTTCAGGATTGGCAGGATAAATCATTTCCGCGGAAAATTTGATGAAGCCTATAAATATTATAATAAAGCCCTTGAACTGGACAGTAATGACGGTGAAGTCCGTTATAACCTTGGAAATATTTATTTAAAAGATGGTAAACTCCAGGATGCGAGAGAAGAATTTTTAAAATCAATAGAAACGAACCGCAGAGATGTCTATGCCCTTAATGCTCTCGGTAAAGTCTGTCTGAAATCTAAAGAATTTTCCGAAGCAGAGAAATATCACAGAATGGCTCTCGGGGTTAATCCCGAAGATGTATACGCTCTGAGAGGACTGGGTGATATATCCCTTATAAGAGACAGGGTATGGTATGAAATCAACGAGAAAACCATAGAAGATGTAAAAGACAGAATTACAGATGACAAATTTAAAATAGTAGAGTCTTTAAAAAACAGTATGTTTTCAAAGGAAGAACTGACAAATATATTGTTAAATTTGAATTTTAAAGAAGAGGAAATTAAAAGTGTTGAAAACTGTGCAAGGAAAAATTATATAGAAGCTCTTTCTTATTATTACAGAGCTCTTGAAATAAATCCTTATGAGAAAATTACCCTTCATAATATCGGTCTTGTCCATTTTCTGTCAGGACAGATTGAAAAAGCGGAACAACATTACAGAGATTGTCTGCAGAATATCAAGGATTTTCCCGGTTTTTATTTCGGTCTTGCTCTCTGTCATTACAGAAAGAATAAAAAAATTGATGCCTTTAAAAATTACAGTACAGGCCTGAGTATTGCACAGGATAGCCCCGAGTATATTTTTTTCGGCGGTAATTATTATGAAATTTCAGACCTGGCACTTCCTGAACTGGAAGAAGAGATAAAGAAATTAAGAGAAGATTTCACCAGAGAAGAAAAGGAGAAACCTTTATTACTTCTCCCGAAAGGTGACAGCGGTAAAAAACAAAAAGAACCTGTTATGTCGCCTGTCAGTCCCATAACACTGGAACTTGGCAGGAGTCTCCTCTTACTGGTAGATCCCAACCAGGGTTCAAAACTGTTGGATAGAATAAATTCAATAAGAAGACATATAATTTCCGAACTGGGCCTGGTATTACCCGGTGTTCGATTTAAAGATTCCTATCATATTAATTCCAATGGCTATATAATGAAAATATATGACAGGGAAGTTGCCTATGGAGAAATATTTCTGGACAGGCTTCTGGCAGTAGGGCCGGAACATATCATAGATACTCTGGAAGGGCATAAATGTAAGGAACCCGGTTTTGGCATGCCTGCAATCTGGATTCAACTTCAACACATTAAAGAAGCAGAAGAAAAAAAATGTATGATTTTTGAGCCTCTGAGTGTTCTAGCCACACATATAACAGAGGTTATCAGAAAATATGCTCCTCATATTATTGGTAGGCAGGAAGTGGCCCATCTTTTGAAATTTGTTGAGAAAACTCATCCTTCCCTTGTTAAAGAGATTTACCCTCATATGTTCAGCCTGGGAGACCTGAAAAAGATACTGAAAAATCTTCTTGCTGAAAATATCTCTATAAGAAATTTATCTTCCATTCTGGAAACACTGGGCGATTATTCTGCCATAACGGAAGACACCGATGAACTTACTCTTTATGTTCGCCAGGCCCTGGCAGGTGCTAAAAAATATCAGAACCAGAAAGGTGAGATAGAGGTTTTTTCTCTTGATAGTTCTGTTGAAAAAGAACTTTTAAAATCTATAGAGAGACATATTGAAGGAAATATTCTTGTCCTCGATGATAAGTCGGAAAGTTTACTTGTCAGTGCTATGGAAGGTGCAGTTAAAGCTTTCTGTGAAAAAGAAAAACTTCCTCTTCTGTTCTGCCACAGAGATTTGATTATGCCACTCAAGCGTTTGATAAGAAAAACCAGATTCCCACTCCTGAATGTTATCTGTTCTGTCGATATACCATACGGAGCAAAGGTAACAGTAGTAGAAACCATATCCATCGCATCGGAAGAGTTTTTAGCTTTTAAGAATTTTACAGGAAACAGGAATATATTTTCCTATATAGAAAAACTTTATAGAGCACAGGAACCGGAGATAAGAATTGAAGCTCTTAACCTTCTTATGACAGTTTCAGAAGAACATAATATAAACAGGGTTTTCGATTATTTAGATAAAGCTCTGGAAGATGAACAGGAACATGTCCGTATTCATGCAGCACAGGTAATGAGCCAGATTGTAGATAAATTGAGAAGTGAATGGTGAGTAGTGAAAAAGTGAAACGTGAGCAGTGAAACGATTAAAACTATTTCTTTTCACCTTTCACTGTTCACTCTTCACTCTTTACTATTTTCTGATTTTAGAAGGTAGTATTTCTATTACTGTCGAATTCTATACAACAGGTAATCCTCATGTCACGCGTTACGCGTTACGCGTTACGTATTAAAGAAGGGGGGGAAGGATTTACCATAACAGGTAAAATCTATTATTTTGTCATCAATAAAAGAGAAAAAAAAATTTACTATAGAAATTAATTATTCCTGGTGCAAGGGATGCGGTATCTGTATTTATTACTGTCCGAAGCATGTTTATGAAGCAGGTGAACTTGGTAAACCTGAGATTAAAAATGAAGGTGAATGTATTAACTGCAGACTGTGTGTATTGCGCTGTCCCGATCTGGCTGTTGAAGTATATCCCGGGGAGGTGAAGTAAGGTGAAAAAAGAAGGAAATTATCAGTTGTTACAGGGTAATGAGGCATGCGTGGAAGGGGCTTTAATGGCAGGAGTGTCTTTTTATGCCGGTTACCCTATTACTCCTTCTACAGAAATTGCTGAATCTCTTGCAGCAAGACTTCCTCTGATGGGAGGAAAATTTATTCAGATGGAAGATGAAATAGGAAGTATTGCAGCAATCATGGGTGCATCTCTGACAGGTGCGAAATCTATGACCGCTACAAGTGGCCCCGGATTTTCTCTTATGCAGGAACTGATAGGTTTCGGCTGTATTACTGAAATTCCCTGTGTTATAGTTAATGTTCAGAGACTTGGCCCGAGTACGGGAGGCCCTACCTCACCGGCACAGGGAGATATGATGCAGGCACGATGGGGAACCCATGGCGATCATAATTTAATAGCCCTTTGTCCCACATCTATTGAAGAGACCTTTTACCTTACGATAAAAGCTTTTAATCTGTCAGAAGATTATATGGTGCCGGTAATATTGCTTATGGATGAGATCATAGGACATATGAGGGAAAGAATAAGAATACCTGAACCTGAGGAACTGACAATAATAAACAGGAAGCAGCCATCATGCCCTCCTGATGAATATGTTCCCTACATGGGAGATGAAAAAGGTGCAGCCATACTGGCGAATTTCGGCTCAGGTTATCGCTATCATATAACAGGACTTACCCATGATGAAACAGGCTTCCCTACAAATGATCCGAAAAAAAATGATAAACTTATAAGAAGAATTAACGGAAAAATAGAACAGGCCAGAAGTAATCTTATAGATGTTCAGGAAGATAATGTAGAAGATGCGGAACTGGTAATTTTTGCTTATGGTTCAACTGCAAGATCTGCCCTCCGTACAGCCAGTGAAGCCAGGGGAAAAGGTATGAAGGTTGGAACCTTTATACCGAAAACTATATGGCCTTTCCCTGATAAAGAAGTATTTAAAATATCTGAAAAAGTTAAACATATACTGGTATGTGAGATGAATCTCGGGCAGCTTGTTTATGAAGTGGAAAGATCTGTAAAAGGAAGAGCTGATGTTCATTTACTTTCTAAAGCCAATGGTGAGTTAATAACACCAAAAGAAATAATGAAAAAGCTTGTTGAGGTGTATAAGTGATGGCTACAAAATCCGATGTCAAAAAATACCTGAGATTAAACAGATTCCCCCATATATGGTGTGCCGGATGCGGTAACGGGATAGTATTAAGGGGTATATTGCAGGCTATAGACGATCTGTCGCTCGAACAGAATAAAATAGTTATGGTTTCAGGCATAGGATGTTCAAGCAGAATGACGGGCTATGTTGATTTTAATACCCTTCATACTGCCCATGGCAGAGCAATTGCTTTTGCCACGGGAGTAAAACATGCAAATCCTGATTTGCATGTAATAGTTGTTACGGGAGATGGTGACTGTGCAGCCATAGGAGGCAACCACCTTATACATGGTGCCAGAAGAAATATAGATATGACTGTCATTACATTGAATAACAGTATTTACGGTATGACCAGCGGTCAGTATTCTCCTCTTACTCCATACGGTTCTGTCGGTACTACCGCACCTTACGGTAATATTGAACAGGCTTTTGACCTGTGTGATCTGGTAAGCGGTTCAGGTGCCACATATGTGGCACGTACTACCTCGTATCATGCTGCTCAGATACCTAAATTTGTGGCACAGGGAATAGAAAATCGCGGTTTTTCATTTATAGAAGTTATATTACACTGCCATACCTATTATGGCAGGAAAAATAAATTAGGCGGCCCTGTGCAGATGATGGAGTGGCAGAAAGAGCATGCCGTTCCTGTGAGTAAAAAAGGTACTGTTGATATGGCCGGAAAGTTTTATACAGGGGTAATAAAACAGGGAGACAGTCCTGAATACTGTCAGGCCTATAAAGAATTAATTTCTGCTACACAAAGGAGGGGAAAACCCCAGTGTTAAAAGATCGTTATGAGATTCGTCTGGCCGGTATGGGAGGACAGGGATTGATCCTTGCCGGTATTATACTGGCGGAAGGTGCAACTATTTTTGACGGAAAAAATGCCGTGCAGAGTCAGTCTTACGGTCCTGAATCCAGAGGTGGTGCCAGCCGGTCAGAAGTAATTATAAGTCCCGAAGATATAGAAATTGATTATCCGAAGGTTACAAATCCTGATTTACTCCTTGTCATGTCCCGTGAAGCAATGGAGAGATATGGTGAGGAAGTAAAACCTGACGGATTGATAATCATAGATTCTACTTATGTGCAGATGCCGGAAAGATCATCGGCAAAAATCATTTCGATTCCTATCAGTGAAGTAACAAAAGAAAAATTCGGAAAGATTATAGTCGCAAATATAGTGGCTCTTGGAGTAATTGTTGAACTTACACGGATAGTTTCAAAAGATTCCCTTGAGAAAGCTGTGCTTAAAAGAGTTCCCAGAGGAACGGAGGAATTAAATAAATCTGCTCTGGAACTCGGTTATATGCTGGCAGCAGAAAAGGGGAAAACCGGTTAGTATTTTATATGAGAATCGTAACGCGTCACGGGAGGAACAGATTCTCATACTTCGTCGTGACAGAAACGGTCATGGCCGTCAGTGATAAATTTTTCATATTGAGATAGAAAAGAGGTTGCTCTGTTTTATGAAGATCCATGAATACCAGGCTAAAGAAATATTTAAACTTTATGGTATACCTGTCCCCGTGTCCTGTGTGGCAGGAGATTCTGAGAAAGTCAGAGAATTTGCAAAGGAAACAGGAAAAAAAGTTGTCGTAAAAGCTCAGGTCCATGTCGGAGGCAGAGGAAAAGCAGGTGGTATAAAACTGGCAGATAATCCTGATGAAGCCTTCAGGGTTGCCGGCGAAATACTCGGTAAAAGACTTAAAGGACTGATTGTAGATAAAGTTCTAGTGGAAGAAGCCATTAATATTAAGAAAGAGTATTATCTAGGGATAACAATAGACAGAAAAAGCAAGAAAAATGTCATTATGTTAAGCACAGAAGGCGGAGTGGATATAGAAGAAGTTGCTGCCAGAAGTCCTGAGAAAATAGAGAAATTATATATAGATCCTGCTTTCGGGCTGAAGGATTTTGAAATAAAGAAATTATGTGTGAAAGCAAATTTCCATAAAGGTATTTCCAGAGAATTTTCACATTTTTTGAAATCTTTATATAAACTTTATCTGGAAAATGATGCCAGTCTTGCAGAGATAAATCCGCTTATTCTTACAGGGGAAGAAAAGCTCATTGCAGGTGATGCAAAGATACTTCTGGATGATAATGCTATGTTCCGACACAGAGATCTGGAAACACTTCAGGAAATAGCGGAAGATGATCCTATTGAGCAGGAAGCAAGGAAATGTAATGTGCCCTATGTCAGATTGAACGGAGATATAGGTATTATGGGCAACGGTGCCGGACTTGTAATGACAACTCTGGATATGGTTCAGAGAGAAGGAGGCAAACCTGCAAACTTCCTGGATATAGGCGGAGGAGGCAATGCGGAAAAGACCAGAAAATCCCTTGAAATTATTACTATGGATAAAAATCTGAACGGAATTTTTATAAATATTTTCGGCGGCATAACCAGATGTGATGAGGCAGCTAAAGGTATAATAGAGGCAATAAAATCTCTCGGACTTTCTATGCCTGTAGTCATAAGACTTGCAGGAACAAGAGAAGACGAAGGTCGAAAGTTATTCGAAGCTGAAGGTTTTGAAGTGGGAAGAGATATGAATGAAGCCGCAAAGAAGGTTGTTGAACTTGCAGGAGCTTATAGAGCCAGGAGGGAGAACATGTAATGAGTATTTTCATAAATAAAGATACAAGAGTCCTAGTTCAGGGAATAACCGGCAAAGAAGGACTTTTTCATACGGAACAGATGATAAAATACGGAACAAAAATCGTGGCAGGTGTTACTCCCGGAAAAGGGGGGCAGACTATTCTGAATACCCCTGTTTATGAACTTGTGGAGGATGCTGTAAGAGAACAGAATGTAAATGCTTCGATAATCTTTGTTCCTGCAGCCTTTGCTGCAGATGCGGTAATGGAGGCGTTAAGTGCAGGCATAAAGTTTGTAGTGATAATAACAGATGGTATACCGGCCCAGGATATGATAAAGGTTTCTTATTTCCTGAGACATTATGATGCGAGACTTATCGGCCCGAACTGTCCCGGTATTATAACTCCCGGCGAATGTAAAATGGGCATTATGCCGGGTCATATATTTACTCCGGGAAAAGTCGGCTTAATATCCAGAAGCGGAACCCTTACATATGAAGTGGTAAACCAGCTTACACTGGGAGGCATCGGACAGTCAACCTGTATAGGTATAGGAGGAGACCCAATAATAGGCACTACATTTACAGATACACTGAAGGCTTTTAATGATGATCCTCATACTGATCTTGTGGTTTTAATAGGGGAAATAGGCGGAAGTGACGAAGAAGAAGCTGCAGATTATATTAAAACCGTAAAGATTCCGGTAGTATCTTTTATTGCCGGAAAAACTGCACCGCCGGGAAAAAGAATGGGCCATGCAGGAGCCATAATCTCAGGTTCTTCCGGTACTGCAGAGGCAAAAATAAAAGCTTTTCACGAAGCAGGTGTTCCTGTGGCAGATACAATACCGGAGATTGTAGATCTGGTAAAAAATATTATGAAAAGTGAGTAAGAATCAGTGAAAAGTGAAAAGTGAAAAGTGAAAAGTCAAAGGTGAATAGAACCGACTAATTTCCACTGGTCACTGGTCACCGGTCACTGGTCACCGATTTCTATGATTTGTCCTTATTGTCAGTATAATAATATTCAAAACATTGACAGGTGTGCGAATTGTTTTAAGAAATTGAACAATCCCCTGAGAATGAACAGCCATCTTCTTTTGGGACAGATATATGAGAGTATACTCAAAAACCCCTCTAAAGCCCTTGAAGAATACAGAGAACTTGTTCAGGAAAAACCGGGTGATGCGGAAGGACATGTCAGGATTGGCACTGTTTATCTGCAGAAAAAAGATTATCAAAAAGCTCTTAATTCTTTTGAAGAAGCTCTGGCTCTTGAACCGGAACTGACCGATGCCCGTTATTACATGGCTAAAACATGTTATTATCTTAATAAATATCCCCGCGCTCTTTCGGAAATAAAACAGGTAATAGCCGCTCATCCTTCAAATTATAAAGCCCATTACCTGCAGGGACTTATTTATAAAAATATGGGTGAATTTTCCCTGTCAGTAGAGTCATTTAAAGAGGTAATAGATTATGACCAGGAATTTGCAAAAGAACAGGATCTGGAAAATCTTATAGAAGATATGCAGGTTCAACTGGAAATAAAACATTTGCAGGAAGATTTAAAATCTGATCCCGATAATACCGAAGCTATAAGAGAGCTGGGAGAAACTTATCTCACTATTGAAGATTATGACAGAGCACTGGAACATCTCTGGCGTGCCTATGAGTTTAACAGCCAGGACAGCAAAATCATATTCCTTCTCGCTGAAACTTATGCCTGCAAGGAAGATTATCATAATGCCCTGGAACTCTACAAAAAAGTTCTGGAAATCGAACCGGATAATTATATTACTATGTCCAGAATCGGAGAAATATACAGAGAAGAAGGGAACCTGTTTCTGGCCATTGAAACACTGGAGGAATCCATAAAAATGAATTCGGAATCCTCTGTGGCCTATTGCAGTCTTGGAGTGGCTTATTATGAACTGGGTAATATAGATAAAGCCATAGAATATCTGAATACAGCCATTACCATTGAACCTGATTTCTCCTGGGCTTTCGGCTGTCTGGGAGAAATATATTTTCATCTCAATGACTATGTTAAAGCCAGAGATTATTTTAATAAAGCACTCGAACTTGACAGTGATAGCAATTTCGCCTATGCAAGTCTCGGAGAAGTTTCCAGGTTGGAAGGTGATATGGAGAATGCTTTAAAGTATGCCAGTAAAGCTATAGAACTTGAACCGGAGTTTGTCTGGGCCTATGGTACAAGAGGTGCCATATACCTCGAACTGGAACAGCTTGAGAAAGCCAGATATGATCTGGAAAAGGCCATAGGACTGGACCCTGAATATACATGGGCCTATTATGTGCTGGGACTGGTACTTTACAGACTCGGTTATATTGTAGAACCGGTAGAATGTATGATCGAAGTGCTGGAAGAAAATGTAGAAGAACTTGTATACCCTGCAGTAAGTTTTCTTGAGAGTTTAAAAGGTGAAAGAGTCGTAAACATATTAATAGATAATTATGACAGAACTTCACCTGAAACCAGATACTGGATAGTTTATCTCCTGGGGCTGACAGGCCATGTTAAATCTTTACCCATTTTCAAAAGAGCACTGGAAGATGAAACTGTGGAAATAAGATGGGAAGCTGCTCAGGCTATAGGTTCACTTGGTAATAAAGCCTATTTACCTCTCGTAAAGGCATTATCTGACCCGGAGCCTGCTGTCAGAAGTTCATCTGTTATGACGCTAGGCAGGCTTGGTATCCATAAGTCTGTAAAATACATCAAAAAAGCCATGAAAGATGAAGATTTTACGGTTAGATTCTGGGCAGGCCTTGCTCTTAAGGAACTGGAAGAGAGTGAGTAGTGAGTCGTGAGGCGTGAAACGTGAAAAAGTGCAGGGGCGCCGGTACCGGTGAAAACACTCATCACGACACCACGCGTTACGCGTCACGATTATAGTGAGTAGTGAATGGGAACCGGTGAACAAACTGGTAAATGCTCACTGATAACTGAAAAGAAAGGAGGGTTAATTTATGGGTAAAAGTCAATTCTCAATGTGGGGATGGTTACTCCAGAGGATAACAGGAGTATTACTGGTAATTGGAATGATTGTTCATTATTTATATCTTCATTTCTTTACAGGCGGTAATTTGAATTTCGATGTTGTAACAGCAAGACTCCATTCCCCATGGTGGGTCTTATTTGATACATGTCTTCTGGCAGTTATTATATATCACGGACTCTATGGAGTTCTTGGTATAATTACTGATTGCAATATAAAACCTTCCACTCAGAAGACTCTTAATTATTTATTCGGATTTGCGGGAATAGTATTATTTCTCTATGGCTTTATTGCACTTTTAACCTTTTATCATAAGGGGCCTGTTTTGTAATTTCATATGGAAATAAATCTATGTTTCATGTACTTTTATGATAGTGATTTTTCATCTGGAAAGGAGAAAGAGAATGGTAAAAAAAATGTTTTCTTTTATAACAGAACTTCCGGATAATTTTAATCTGGAGATGTTATGTTTTGCCGGACAGAGGGTTTCCGGCGTATTACTTGCCATGTATCTTATTGCCCATATTTTTATTATAAGTACTGCCACAATTTTTGGCCCTCAAACCTTCAGTGATATAATGGTTAAAATGCATCATCCTGTTCTGGTTTTTCTTGAAATGTTACTTTTTGCCGGTGTGATTGCCCATATGCTCAATGGTCTCAGAATTACTATCTGCGATTTCTTCGGTCTCACTAAGTCCCAGAAACAGCTTATTGCCGTAATAGCAGTAATTGGATTTTTTGTTGTAGCTACAGGTGTGCTTATAATGGGTAATAATTTTTTAAAACATACTATGTAAGAACGTGACGCGTGACGCATGACGCGTGACGCGTGATATGAGATAGTTGTTTTCACTGTGACTTCAGTCATAGAAATGTTTATAAAAGTCCGGAAGGTATAATTTGTCTTGCTATTATTCAAATTATCCCATACTGTCTCCTTCCCCGCGTAACGCGTTACACGTTACGCGTTACGGAATAAAAGAAAGGAGTTTTATTTAAAATGATTTATCATAAAGTTCTGGTAGTAGGAGGCGGGCTTGCAGGTATGAGAGCAGCCATTGCCGTAAGTGAACATAATACGAATGTAGCACTCCTTACAAAGATCTATCCTGTAAGATCCCATTCGGGTGCTGCCCAGGGAGGTATAAACGGAGCTCTGGGCAATAATCCTAAAGGCCTTCATGATAGCTGTGAACGTCATGGTTTTGATACCATAAAAGGAAGTGATTTCCTTGCAGATCAGAAGGCCGCCATGTTACTTACCAGCGAAGCACCGAAAAGAATAAGGGAACTGGAACACTGGGGTTGCCCTTTTGACAGAACGGAAGAAGGTAAGATAGCACAGCGTCCCTTCGGAGGAGCAGGTTTCCCCAGAACCTGTTATGCTGCAGATAAAACAGGACATGTTATATTACATGTACTCTATGAACAGCTGGTGAAATATGAAATAAAAACTTACAATGAATGGATGGTAATAAAGCTTGTAGTGGAAGACGGAGTGTGTCGCGGTGTGATCGCAATGGATTTGATCACAGGGAAGCTTCATCCCATAATGGCAGAAGCGGTAATTTTCGGAACAGGAGGCGGAGGAAGATCTTATGTTGCCACTACAAATGCCCGTACAAGTACAGGTTTTGGTATGGCCATACCATATCTTGAAGGAGTGCCGCTTAAAGATATGGAATTTGTTCAATTCCATCCCACAACACTCGTTGGAAACAATATCCTTATGACAGAAGGGTGCCGCGGTGAAGGAGGATATCTCAAAAATAAACTGGGAGAAAGGTTTATGCAGAAATATGCTCCTGACTTTATGGAACTTGCTCCCAGGGATATTGTATCCCGCTGTATTACTACAGAGATTCTGGAAGGAAGAGGTTTTGATGATTCTTATGTACATCTCGATCTTACCCATCTGGGCGCCCATAAAATCATGACGAGACTTCCAGGTATAAGAGATATATGTATGAACTTTAAGGGTATAGATCCAATAACACAGCCCATTCCGATACAGCCCGGTATGCACTATTTAATGGGAGGCATCGACTGTGATATTGACTGTGCCACAAATACAGGCGGATTTTATGCTGCAGGAGAATGTGCCTGTGTAAGCGTTCATGGCGCAAACCGCCTCGGAGGCAATTCCCTTCTTGATACAGTAGTTTTCGGAGCAATTGCAGGAGAAAAAGCAGTAAAATATATAGAAAGCAAGAAAGACAGCAGAAAGGGAGAAAGTGCCATAAATAATGCACTTGAGCAGCAGGAGAAAAAACTTAAAAGCCTTATGGATAATGAAGGCACAGAGAAAATGCCTGAAATAACCAGACAGATGGGTGATATTATGCTGAAAAACGTCGGAGTTTACAGGAAAAAAGAAGATCTTACAGTTGCTCTTGAGAAAATAAAAGAACTTATTCAAAAATATAAAAAGATAAAACTGCTGAATAAGAATATAAAAGGTAACCAGGAACTTATGTGGGCTCTCGAACTGGAAGGAAATCTCCTTATAGATGAAGCAATCGTGGCAGGAGCTCTCGCAAGAGAAGAGAGCAGAGGTTCTCACTCCAGAACCGATTTCCCGAAAAGAGATGACGAAAAGTGGCTGAAACATACAATTGCTACATACAGACCTGACGGAGTAAAGCTTTCTTATAAAGAAGTGGATACAAGTATATATGTGCCGGTGGAAAGAAAATATTAGCGTAACGCGTAACGCGTAACGCGTGACGCGCAGGTTATTGCGCATCATTTATTACGCATTACCCGTTTCCTTATGAAAGGAGTCAGACAAAATGGCAGAAGAAGTAAAATTTAATATATATCGCTTCGATCCTGATAAAGATAAAGAAGCTATTACAAAAGAATATTCAGTGCCTCTGAAGGAAGGTATGACCGTTCTGGACGGCCTTGAACATATTCAAAAAAATATAGATAAAACACTTTCCTATAAATCTTCCTGTAAAGCAGGGAAATGCCAGTCCTGTGCAATGCTTATAAACGGTTCAAAGGCTCTGGCATGTCAGACAGTAGTAAAAGATAAGGTGGTAACATTAAAACCACTTCCCGGTATGAGACATGTTAAAGATCTGGTCGTAACTCCCAGTAAAGATGTAAGGTTCAAAGTTTTTCGTTTTGACCCGGATACAGATAAACAGCCCTATTTTAAAGAATATACTGTGCCTGTTACCTTCGGTATGACTGTTCTGGAAGGTCTTTCCTATATACAGGAATATATTGATGGTTCCCTTGTTTTCCGTTCTTCCTGCAGGGCAGGAGTATGCGGTTCCTGTGGCATGCATATAAACGGAAAATACCGTCTGTCCTGTGAAACACAGATTCTCTCACTGGAAGCAGATGTAATAACTGTAAAACCTATTGCCCATATGAAGATATTGAAGGATCTCATTGTAGATCTTGAACCTTTCTGGGAGAAATACCGTTCCATAAAGCCCTATCTTATCCCGGGAGATCCCAATCCTGAAATAGAAAGGATTCAGACACAGGATGAGAGGGAAGACCTTGTAGGTATGATTGACTGTATTCTCTGCGGTTGCTGCCAGGGCGCATGCACCATGACAGGAACGGACGAAGAATATCTCGGCCCTGCTATTTTATTTAAAGCAGACAGATTCGTAAGAGATTCAAGAGATAAAGCCCTTAAAGAACGTATAAATCTCGTAGGAGGAGAGCACGGTGTATGGCGTTGTCATACTATTTATAACTGTCAGGTGGCATGCCCGAAGCAGTTAGATCCTACGGGAGCAATCGCCGATCTGAAGAGAAAATCCATAGACAGAGGGACGAGGACTTCATTCTGGGGCAGAATTTGATCAGGGGCGTGACGCATAACGCGTGACGGGAGGATAGATTATTATTCCCGGTTGTGACTGAGGTCAGTTATGGCCCTTGGTTTAAGACGTGAAGGATGAGAAGGTTTATTCACTGGAATATCTTTTCATACTTCACTTTTTATTATAATAAAACAGGACTTACGCAAAAAATAAAGAGAATCCTGTCATTGCGAGCGAAGCGAAGCAATCCCGTCATTACAACAAAAACCGTTGGAATTGCTTCGTCGCTTCGCTCCTCGCAATGACAAAATGCGTAACTCCTGATAAAAAACCTGAAAAGATAACAGGTTATTCTCAAGTAAGAAGCCATTTCCATAGAGGTATAAATACTATTTTTTTTTCTGAATGAACCTCTTCAGCTTCAAAATCATAGGTTATAACAAGTAAATTATTACAATTTAATTCTTGGGATGATTCTATAAGGGCATTTAATTCTCTTTTTCTGGTTTTATAATTGCTGATATCATAACAGACTTGAATTAGATAATCTATAGTAAGTCCTTTTTTTAAAACAAAATCGATTTCTTTTTTATTTTTGCTCTTATAATAGAAAATTTCCTGTCCTGGCTTATATCCTTTTCTTATTAGCTCTATAAAAACTGTATTTTCCATTAATCTGCCGTAATTAGGTGATACCTGAAAGGCTTTAGCAGAAATATAGCCGTTATCTATTAGATATATTTTTTTAGAGGTTTTTATCTGCTCTTTATATTTATGAGAGTAACGTTTGAGGGAAAAGAAAAGATATGCTTCTTCTAAATGGTCTAAATATTTCATGACAGTATTAACACTTTTGAATTCTAAATTATCTTTCAAACTGGTGTAAGTATATTCTGAAGTAAATTCAGAAATAAGATAAAGAGAGAAATTATTTATCAAAGAAGAGTGTTTGAGTCTATATCTTTTTACAACATCTATAAATAATATGGATTCAAAGAGAATTTTAAGATAGGAACTATAATCAAGCTTATCCATGATTACCTGTGGATAGCCTCCCTGATGTAAATATATAGAGAGCTTATTTAATATAAGCCCTTTAAGTTCAGGTGTTAATAAATTGATATCATAAGTTATATGTTCAGCTTTTAAAAATTCTCTAAAACTAAAGGGTAAGATTTCAAAAGCTATATGTCTCCCGGTGAGATATGAGGCCAGCTCACTGCTTAAAAGTTTTGAGTTTGAGCCGGTCAGTATTATATTATAACCGCGGCGATGAAGCTTATTAACAAAAATTTCCCAGGATGGTAAATTCTGAATTTCATCGAAAAATAAATAAGTTACATTTCCATATACTGATATTAATCCTTCAAGTAATTCATCATAATCGTTAATTTTCAAAAGATTTTCATCATCAAAATTTAAATATCCGAACTGTGTGTCTGTTAACAGAAGAAATGCAAAGACAGATTTTCCTGCCCTTCTGGGGCCTGTTATAATTTTGATTAAATCAGAAGACAAAAAATTCCTGTAAAAAGAGAGTTTTTCTCTTTCTATATATGTTTTTAAATAAAACTTTTCTCTTTCTTCTTTATGGCGGAGAATAATATTTCTGATCATTGTAATTATCCTATTGAATAAAAAATCATTTTTTTGTGCAGTAAAATAATTATACTATATAAAAATTCAAAAATCAAGAATGTATAAAAAAGTTGAATTAATAATTATTTCCTGATAAGATAAAATTATACGGTTACAACTCTCGTATTGTTACTTCAATCGGTATATGTTATATTTAAGTAAAAATGACAACGGAAGAATTTTTTAAATTATTATAAATGGAGGTCACTTATGAAAAAACTCGGTGAATTTCTCATGTCCCCCAAAGGGGGCTCAGAGATTGTAATGGGCAATACTGCCATAGTCCGTGCTATGATTGAATCTGGCGTAAGGGTAGTCACTTCCTATCCGGGATCACCAACGCCTGAAATTGCCGATGCAATCAGAGCAATAGAGAAAAGACCTTTTTATTTTGAATTTTCCGTAAATGAAAAGGTCGCTACAGAGGTAGCCTTCGGAGCATCCGTAAACGGTCATCTGTCATGTGTGTTTTTTAAAAGTGTGGGACTCAATGTGGCGGCAGATACTTTTGTTCAACTAGGCCTTCTCGGAACCGCGGGAGGCATGGTTATTGTTCTCGGTGATGACCCGGGAGCAAATTCTTCTCAGAATGAACAGGATAACAGACATTATGCTCATATGTCCTATATACCTGTCCTTGAACCGGGAACACCTTCTGAAGTTTATACCATGTTCAAAGAAGCTGCAGGTTTATCGAAGAAATTTCAAATGCCTGTCATAGTGAGACTTACCACCCATGTGTGTCACGGAAAAGAAAAGGTTTTCTTCAATTCCTTTCAGGTAAATGAATTCGATAATACACCGAAATTTGATGTGAAAAACGGCCCCTATATACCCATTACTTCAGCAGTATTTCCTTTAAAAAGAAAACTTTTCGCAAAGCTTTCGGAATTTAAAAAAGTGGTGGAAAATTCTGCTTTGAATAAAACAGATGATAATAAAAACAGAAAAAATGGCATTATAACATGCGGTCTGCCATATTATTCTCTTCTGGACGTCATTGAAGAAGCATCGGAAAAACCTGATATTTTAAAGTTAGGTTTTGTCTATCCCCTTCCTGAAACCTTAATAATTGATTTTCTAAAAAATCATGAAGAAGTGAAAATTTTAGAGGAACTTGATGATATTTTTGAAAAAGAAATTAAATGTTTTGCCTATGATAATAACCTTAGAACAAAGATTGTGGGAAAGAAAGATACGGAAGAATGGATGGGGGAATATACGACAGATAAGGTCTATGAAATTTTACGAAATACATGGCCTCATATGCTTCCTGAGAAAATCAAATCAGGTGAAGGAAATGAAAAGATTCCTCCGAGGCCTGCCCAGATGTGTCCCGGGTGCGGCCATCGTTCAGCCTTTCATGCCATAAAAGCCGCCCTCAGAGAAGGAGATATTACTGTAGGAGATATTGGCTGTCATACACTGGGATTTTTACCTCCCTATAATATAGGCGAAGTTCTTCTCTGTATGGGCCATTCAAACGGCACTGCAGCAGGTCTTACGATATTCAACGATAAGAGAAGGGTTATATCTTTCCTGGGAGATTCTACTTTCTATCATGCAGGAATTCCTGGGATAATAAATTCTCTGTTTAATAAACATAATCATACACTCATTATAATGGAAAACGGCACCACTGCCATGACGGGACATCAGGATAATCCTGTTTCAGGCAGAAATTTCAATGAAATGGTAGATAAAATTCCCATAAGAAAAGTTCTGGAAGGACTTGGAGTAAAAAGTATCAGGGAAGTTGATACATATCAACAGGAAAAACTTACGAAAGCCGTGAAAGAAGCCCTTGATGAAGAAGGTTTTAACGTGGTTATAGCAAAACATCCCTGTATGCTGAAATTTACAAGACAGTTACGAAGGAGCGGAAAAGAACTTCAGGGGCCTGTAAAAATAAATGACACATGTAACAGACTTCATATCTGTGTAGAAAAATTTGCCTGTCCTGTCTATCAGTTAGAACCTGACGGAACTGTATGGGTTCAGGAAGATCTCTGCATAGGAGACGGTTCCTGTAAACAGGTCTGTCCCACAGGTGCAATTGTGCAGGAAAAAAAAGGAGGGAACACAGTTGAGTAAAGTGAAAATTTTCAATATATATTTAATCGGTGTCGGCGGTCAGGGTATAGGACTTTTGAGTGAAGTAATCATAAGAGCCTGTGATTATGCAGGCTACCCTGTAAGAGGTGTCGATACTCACGGCCTTGCCCAGAGAGGGGGCACTGTTATTTCTCATATACGTATCGGACAGGGTGTTTATTCTCCTCTTATACAGGTACACATGGCAGATCTGGTGGTAGCTCTTGAAAGGAATGAAGCACTCCGCGGATTGAATGAATATTTGAAAGACGGAGGAACCCTTGTTTATTACGATGCTCTCTGGCAGCCTCTTTCTGTAAGGCTCGGTAAGAGTAAAAAACTGGAAGGACAGATTATTTCTGATAGATGCAATCCCAGGAATATAAGAGAAATAAAGGTATTCCGTGATGAACTGGAAGACTCGAGGATGCAGAACATGGAAGTCCTTTCGGATATGGCAAAATTACAGTTAATACCGTATGTAGACAGGGTTCATTATGATGAGGCACTGAAGGATTTAATGGCGGGAAAAGTACTTGAGAAAAATCTTCACTTACTGGGTTGTTAGGAGTTGTCAGGATGCATCATATTCAGTTTATATCGTGACGCGTAACGCGTGACGGGAGGAATGATTTTATTATATGCTCAGGTCAGTAATAGATTTCTGAAATCAATTAATTAGTGAATAGTGAATAGTGAAAATTAAGTAAAATCAAATTTTTTTCACTTTTCACTTTTCACTCTGAATATTCTGTGATAAATTTTTTTTCCATTGTATATAAAATCACCTTTCATTTTTAAACGCAGTCCCGTAAAAAACACTATCTATAGAGATTTGACTTTCCTATCTCTTTAAATTAAAATATCATCTATGTTATTTTTTAAATCCTTTATTAAATTTATTATTTCTTTTATAAAACAGAAATGGAAAAGGAATATTTATTTCCGCCTTACCACTCTCTTTGTTCTTTTTTACGTTACAGGCACCTATGGTATATATATTTATGAAAGAGATAAAAATACTGCTTTCAGAACTATTTATGAAAGCTGCTGGTCAACCCTTGTTTATATTTTAAGCGGTTTTGATGTAGGTTCTCCTCAAACTGTGCCGGGACGTATCTTTTCCATACTCATACTTGTATCAAGTATCGGTATGCTCGGTATGATTATAGGTCAGGTTACGAGTATTCTGTTACAAAGAAGGGATGTAAAAATGCCAAAAGATATCAGTAAACACATAGTAATATGTAACTGGAATGAAAAGGGTGAGAAGATAATAGAAGAAATTCACTCACCCCTTGCAGGGCCTCAGATTGATATTATAGTGATTTCAAACCCGAGACCGAAAAATGAAGAAGAATTGAGGAATAATTTCCCTAAAGAATACAGTAATGTGGAATTCAGGGAAGGAAATCCCATTCTTCATGAAACCCTGAAAAGAGCCAATGCTCATATGGCAAAATC
The DNA here is from genome assembly GCA_040217695.1 of Vulcanimicrobiota bacterium. Lineage (GTDB taxonomy): Bacteria > Vulcanimicrobiota > SpSt-956 > SpSt-956 > JAKJGF01 > CALARM01. The sequence continues at coordinate 41,411 of JBEHWO010000010.1, forward strand.
AGTCATTATTCTTGCAGGTTCAACAGGGGAACCTGATTCGGAATCTGCTCTTACTGCTCTTGTTATAAGTACTTTATGGAAAAACAGAATAGACGAAGAAGTAAATAAAAGAGCGAAATCTTCCGGTTCAGGCGATGAAATTAGGGAAAAAATAGACGAAGAAGAAGATTTCAGAAAACCCAGGATTATTGTGGAAGTTCTGGAACACAGAAAGATGCAGCACCTCCGTGATGCAGGCGCTGATGATGTAATATGTGCCGCAGATTATGCCATAGGAATACTTGCCCAGTCTGCTTTAAATGAAAAACTGTCTGACGTTTATCATGATCTGCTTACTTACAGAGAACATACTACTGAAATTTATATAGTGGTTAATCCTGATGTTTCCCGTTGGCTTGAAGGTAAGACATTTATAGAGGTTTCTAAATTTTTTCTGGAAAATAGATGTAAGGTGAACCCTGCCATACCTATAGGTTACAGAAGGGGTAAAGAAATTTTTGTGAATCCGAAAGAGGATGTTACATTGACAGCCCGTGACTGTCTTATTGTAATGGCCTATGAGCTTCCTGATTTATTAAAGTTTATACATAAATAGTTATTTCATACTGTTATGCGTTACCCGTTACGGTTGATAAAGGCAAAGGAATAAATATATGAACAATAAAAATATTATAATATGTAACTGGAATGAAAAGGGAGAAAAAATAGTTACAGAACTCCATTCCCCTCTTGCTTCTCCTGAGACAGGGATTATAGTGATTTCAAAGCCAAGACCGCTCAATGAAGAGGAACTGAGGCATAATTATCAGAAAGAATACAGTAATGTAGAATTCAGAGAAGGTTCTCCCGTAAATTATAATACCCTTGAAGGAGCAAATATTCAGATTGCCAGAGCGGTCATTGTGCTTGCAAATGGCAGCTCTCTCAATGGTGATGCAGAATCGGGTCTTATTGTACTTGCCATAAATACACTGTGGAAAAAAAGGATAGATGAAGAAATTAATAAGAGGATAACCGGTTCAGGTCTTCATAAAGATGAATTGAGAGAAAAAATAATTCTGGAGGAACAGTTCATAAAACCACGTATTATTGTTGAAGTTCTTGATCACGGAAAAATGGATCATCTTAAAGACGCAGGCGCTGATGATGTAATATGTGCTGCAGATTATGCCATAGGCATACTTGCCCAGTCTGCTTTAAATGAAAAACTTTCCGATGTCTATCATGATCTTCTGACTTATTCTCCCGGCACAAATGAGATATATATTATAAATGAGCCTTTTCTGTCTGAATGGATAGACGGCAGAACCTTCAGAGAAGTGTCTCTCTTTTTTCTGGAACACAGATGCAATGTTAACCCTGCCATACCCGTAGGGCTCAGAAGGCATGGAAAGGCAATAATAAATCCGAAAGAAGACATAAAATGCACGAAAGAAGATGCCCTTATCATTCTCGCCTATGATATTCCCGATCTGGTTAAAATAATTTCTGAGAAGTAGTACCACGATGATTTTAATGTGTAAACCTCGTCATTGCGAGCGAAGCGAAGCAATCCCACTGGTAGAAACCAATCCGACGGGATTGCTTCGTTGCTATTGCTCCTCGCAATGACACACATCTTAATCATTGTGGCTGTCTAGTAGTTTTTTTATATAATGTTACCTTCTTTTTACTCCTTATTTATAGTTCCTGCTGTTATAGTCGATAGCATAACAATCCATATAATCCTCGCGTCACGCATCACGCGTCACGCGTCACGAAAAGAGTGATATTATGCACACGCTGACGAGATTTACCATAAAGGATTTACCGCCTGATGAAAGGCCAAGGGAAAGACTTTATAAATCAGGGCCCGATGTGCTGAAAACATCGGAATTGATTGCAATAATAATAAGGCAGGGGACTCATGGAAAGACAGCACTTCAGGCTGCAGAAGAATTATTGAATAAATTTTCCGGCAATTTAAGCCGTATTGCCGGGGCAACTCTTCGCGAACTTTCCAGCGGTATTGATGGTATCGGCCCTGTTAAAGCAGCACAGCTTATAGCTTCTTTCGAACTTGGAAAAAGAATTGCCGGTTACTCAGAAGTTGAAAAACCTTCTATTCATACACCTTCTGATGTGGCACGTCTTCTCATGAATGAAATGAGATATTATAAAAAAGAGGTCTTCAAAGTGTTATTACTTGATACCAAGAACAGATTGATAAAAATAGAAACAATTTCCAGCGGAATACTCGATGCCAGTCTTGTCCATCCAAGAGAGGTGTTTTATGCTGCCATACAGGAAATGGCATCAAGCGTAATACTTGTCCATAACCATCCGAGCGGAAATATAATTCCCAGCGCCCAGGATATAGAAATAACAAAAACCATAATAGATGCAGGGAAAATAATGAATATAGACGTTATTGATCATATAATAATAGGGGAAGGTAAATTTCTCAGTTTAAAGGAGAAGAAGATAATTTGAAGAATAAAACTTTATTGTCAGTTTTTAAGAAAGGTGGAATATAAATGTATTTAAAAAAAATTCTCCTGATTTGTTTGGTTTCTCTATCTATGTTAGCTCTCATAGCAGGCTGCGGCAGTGACAGCACTGTTACCCCTTTAGTCACTGTTACTCCCATAGCCACATCTACTCCTACGCCTGTTGTAACGACTGTTCCTACCGGATTGCCTTCAAATGTGACAGAACTGACCTTCTCCGGAGGTCAGGCAGGGGCAAGTGTATATTCTTCCAATGTAGTTGCAGTCTATAATAAGTCTGACAGTGATTATGCCTATACCATGAACAGTGATATAGCTGTGGCTTCATTGCCTTCTGATTCTTATGAAAATGCTTATTACAGAGGAGGAGAAGAGGCTGAAAAATTATATGAACGTATAAGAAAAGACACGGAAAAACTTTATAAACAATACGGCCATCCTTCACTTTATAAAAATAAAGCCATTCATTCCAGCGATTATATAGGCCAGGAACAGACCTTCTGGGTTGTAGATGCCGATGATGATGATGTCCTTATAACCGCTACCCTTAAAGCTATAGGTGAATACTGTTATGTTTACGTAGACAATAGTTCTGCGGCAACTACCACTCAGGCACAGCAGGTTGCAAATGAATGGGATGGTACAAGTTACCCGACAGTGCTCAATCATTTTGGTAACCCTACTGATGTGGATGGAGACAGTCATATTTATATACTTCTGTCACCTGAATTGAATAACGGAGCAGAAACAAGTCCGGGTGGTACTTACGGGTATTTCTACAGCAGGGATCAGTATCCCGGCCCTTACAGTAACTATAAGGATATTATTTATTTGAATTCTGCTTTCCTTGTATCAGGCACTTCAGATGATAAATTTGAATTTTTTGCCACTCTCCCTCATGAATTCCAGCATATGGTTAATTTCAATTATAAAGGTTATGATGAGAATACAACCTTTAATGAAGGATGTTCCATGATTGCAGAGATGTATGCAGGATACGGACTCCCCAACGGAAGCCAGTTTGCCTATAATGTGGTTAAAAACTTTGAAATAACTCCGAAGAATTATTCCATTACCGAATGGTACAGAACCAGAACAGGTTATGGCATTTCCTTCCTCTTTATGTGTTATATAAATGATCAATACGGAGCTGATAAAATAAAACAGATTGTTTCAGGCAGCAGTAATACGGGGCCAAATAATATTGCCGGTGTTCTCGGAGTACCTTTTGAAACTCTTTATAAAAACTGGGTAATAGCCAATCAACTGGATGGAATGACAGGGAACGCAGCTTTTATTTATAACAGTATAGATATGGCAGGTACTTTCGGGAATAAATATTATGGCGGCCAGAGCCTTCCAGGTATTCAGAGCGATTCTCTTGCCGGTGCCAGTCTCAAGCCATGGGGTGTGAATTATATGAACCCCGGCGGAAACGGGACTTTTACAGTAAGCGGTAACAATCTCGGAGCCCTGTTATTCAAGTAAAGTGTTTTTCAGGATCAGGCAGTTAATCAGTGAAAAGTGAGTAGTGAAAAGTGAGTATAAAACCCGTTCACTACTCACTACTTACTGACAACCATGACCGGTTCGGTCACAACGAAGTATGAGAATTTGTTCCTCCCGTCACGCGTTACGACTATAATGTAAAATCGCCTGTCATTTTTAAAAACAATCTATTGCAAATAATTCTAACACTGTGTTAGAATTATCTGTAAGTATTTTTGAATTTAATATAGAGTATTCATAACAAATTACGGACATCCTCCCGTCATGCAGCATTTTCGGTAAGTTATGAATATAATTAGGAGAGTCTGAGTATTTATGAATAATGATACTATGAAAATATTGCTTGTTGATGACGATCCTGTTACCTGCAAGTTACTTGGAGTCATAGTCAGGTCAGGCGATTATGTCAGCTCTGTAGCCGAAAACGTAGAGCAGGCATTGGAAATTCTGGCTTTAAAGCCAGACGATTATTTCCTGATCATTACCGATTATTATATGCCGGGGAAAACGGGTATTGATTTATTAAAAACTGCAAAAAAACTTTACCCTTTAATAGAAGTAATCATAATTACAGGTGAAGGCTCGGAAGATGTAGCTGTTCAGGCTTTACGTCTGGGAGCAATGGATTATATACAGAAACCCATT